>DNNJ01000144.1:2512-3830 GCA_003487955.1 Clostridiales bacterium
TTCACAATTTTTAGCATAACTCAGAGAAAAATATTCTTAAGTTACCGGATAGTCCTCACTACAGGATATATCCCGCAGCATCAAAAACAGGCTCAATTTTATTAAGCTAAAAATATGTGGCTTACAACTGATTAATAATATTAGGTGCCAGTACTTTATCAAAATGGATTAGGAATTGCAAAAGCGAAAATGGTATTCAAGTCCGGGGTTCTGGTAATTATTCCAGTGATGAACAAAAAGAGATCGCACGATTAAATCGTGAACTTTGTAACACAAAGGATGCTCTTGATGTATTAAAAAAAGCCATAGGCATTTTGGGAAAATGACAGAAGCAATCTATCTTGAAGTTCTGAATAAACATGAAGAACTCAGGGGGAAACGCCGGGTTTCTATCAGCGGAATGCTTAGTATATTAGGCGTTTCACGTTCAGGGTATAATTCGTGGCTGCACCGCCTGCCTTCCGGTAGACAAAAGAGAAAGAAAGCTGTAAAAGAAGAAATTAAAAAAATTTATGATAAATCACATCAAAATTATGGTGCTCCTAAAATTACAAAAGAAATACGAAAAACTGGTAAAAAAATATCAGAACGCACTGTGGGAAAATATATGAAGGAACTTGGAATTAGAGCTCAATATGTAAAGCCATACACTATTACTACAAAGGATTCTGATTTCAGCAGTAAGCTGGAAAACATTCTAAATGAACAGTTTAACCCTATTGCACCAAATGCAGTATGGTGTACAGATATTACATATCTTTGGACTGATGCAGGTTTTGTATACCTTGCAAGTATTATGGATTTATACTCACGAAAAATTATAGCCTGGACACTCTCAAAAACTTTGGAGGTTTCTTGTGTTATTGATACTATTAATAAAGCTAAGAAAAACAGAAAACTTGTGAATCCAGTCATCATACACAGCGACAGGGGCAGGCAATATGTGTCAAAAGAATATAGAAAAGCTGCTTCAAAAATGGTACTTAGTTATTCTAAAAAAGCATATCCATGGGATAATGCCTGTATTGAATCCTTCCACGCAATTATAAAACGTGAGTGGATAAATCGCTTTAGAATTAAAAATTACCGCCATGCATATATTCTTGTATTTGAATACATTGAAACATTTTATAATACTGTAAGAATTCACAGCCACTGCAATTATATGTCGCCAAACGAGTTTGAAAAAGTATATAAAAAGACTGCAAAATTTGATGAATCAATTGCAAGTTAAAGTTATAGGATTACTTAGAATTTTCCCATTTTAATTTGTGCTTTTTCTTGACATAGTACCATAGGATACCTAGTAAGGAATTGA
>DNNJ01000069.1:0-3155 GCA_003487955.1 Clostridiales bacterium
AAAATTGCCTTTGAAAGCATTACCCCGTTCTGGAGTCTTTCTGTTCGATTCACAATTGCTTTTATAGTTTTTATGTTATTTTTTGGCAAGCGTATAATGGGCTCCTTAAAAAGCGTAAAACCAAAGGTTTATCTGCCTGCAAGCATATGCATGGCCGCGGCTTACATTACATGTAACCTTGCGTTGAACTGGACTTCTGCAACAAATGTTGGCTTCTTAATGAGCTTGCCTGTAATATTTGCACCTATACTTGCACTTTTAGTATATAAGGTTAAATACAGGCTGATACACGTTCCTGTACAAATAGTGGTGGTTATTGGATTATATCTTCTTTGCTTCGATGGAAACAGTTTTGTTTTCGGAAAAGGGGAGGTTACAGCATTAATAACAGCCATATCCATAGCAGGGGCATTGGTTTTCGGAGAAGAATCTTTAAAGCAGCTGGATGCTGCAGCAGTATCTGCTGCCCAGGCAGGTATAACTGCTTTAATAAGCCTTCCCTGCGCACTGATATTTGAAAGCACTGAAGTTTTAAATCAGGTAACTTTGCCCGCATGGACAGTGGTTTTGTATTTAGCCATATTTTGTACAAATATTGCCTATATGCTTCAAAATTCAGCTCTAAAACACATATCCGCTCAAGCTGTGTCAATGCTTCAATGTACACAGCCAATTCTCACGGCAATAATTTCTTATTTTCTTCTTGGAGAAAAACTCAGTACTCAAGGAATTATAGGCGCCGCAATAATAATCATATGTATAATTGCGGAAAATATAATAACTACAAAAGAACAATCCCTTTCCGAAAATCTTGTCTTGAAAAAATAGGAATGTTTCTATCGTTTCTGTATAACATAATTAGGGGGGATATTATGTATATAAGAAAAAATCAGCTTTATATTATTATAGGGATTATAGTTCTTTTAATGGCTATATTCATTATTTATTCAATTAATAATGACAATGGTTTAAATAATGATGAAGAAGAGGTAATTAAATTAGTTGAGGATTTTGGAAGAACTCTTAAGAATGTGTCACTTTTAGCACCAAGAGATGTAGTTATACAAGAAATCGAAGAAAATTACACTCCATATGTTACAGATGAGCTTATGCAAAGGTGGATTGCTCATCCAAGGAGGGCTCCGGGCAGAACTACATCGAGCCCATGGCCTGACCGTATTGAAATTACTGAAGTTGAAAAGCAGTCTGAGGATGAATATTTAGTAAAAGGCAGAATTGCGGAAGTTTCAAGCACAGAGGCTGAAGGAGGAGGAGGAGCTGCTGCTTTCAGGCCTATTGAACTTATTGCAAGAAAAATAGAAAAAAAATGGCTGATTGATGAAATCACAACAGGTAACTATGAATAATTGACGGCTTGTCTTACGAATAGTAAGCAACGTTGTCCTAATGCATCAATAAGGAAGTAATGCGAAAATATATTTTCTAAAAGTCCTTGACAGGTTTTAGAAAATATGTTATTCTATAGACAGTTGTTAGCACTCAATGAAGTCGAGTGCTAACAACAATCATAAAGATAAAGGAGTGTTGGAATATGGCTGGATTAGTGCCTTATAACAGAAGGAACAGAGGCTTGGTTGACAGAGGTTTTGGAGATTTCAGGGACTTTTACACCATGGTTGATGACTTTTTTAACGATAGTTGGCCATCAAGAAGAAGTTTTGCAAGAGATACTTTTAAAATTGACGTACAGGAAAATGACAGCGAGTACTTAATAGAAGCTGAATTGCCGGGAGTTGACAGGGAAGAAGTCAACATTGATATGAACGAAGGAAGAATGACCATTTCAGTACAAAGAGAAGAAAACATAAATGAAGAAAATAAAAATTACGTTCATAAAGAAAGGCGTTTCAGCTCGATGAGCAGAAGTTTATACCTAGATGATGCAAAGTCAGATGGTATTAAAGCAAAACTTGAAAATGGTGTATTAAACATAAAAGTTCCCAAAGAAAGCAAACCGGACAGCTCAGTGAAAATTGACATTGAATAATAACTAAAAAAGCATGTTGGATTAAATCAACATGCTTTTTTTTTCGAAAAATTCTGATATAATGAGTGCAGGATGATACAAAATACTTGAACAAAATGGAGTTGTATTTCGTCAATATAAATAACAAAGAATAAAGGAGCAGTTATGACTGAAGTTTTGAGATTGGAGCATGTAAGTAAAAGCTTTGGAAACAAGGATGTTTTAAAAGATATTAATTTCAGTGTAAACAGCGGTGAAATTATTGGTTATATAGGCTCTAACGGTGCAGGCAAGACTACAACCATTAAATTAATTTTAGGTCTCATAGACGATTATCAAGGGGATGTTTTTGTATTTGGAGAAAAGGTAAAAGGACAGTTCGAGTATAAAAAAAGAATCGGCTATGTACCTGAAGTATCGGATATGTATGATAATTTAACAGCACATGAATACCTTAGTTTTATAGGAATGTTATACGGCATTGGGGAAGAGAAGGCAGTAACAAAGGGAAAAGAAATGATGAGTGTCTTTGGCATAGACGAAGCAATTTACGGCAGAATTCATACATTCTCAAAAGGAATGAGGCAAAAGCTCTCAATTATTTCGGGAATGCTACATAATCCGGATATTTTATTTTTGGATGAGCCATTGGGGGGAATTGATGCCAACAGTGTATTGGTTTTTAAAGAAGTATTGCAAAATTTAAAGGAAGAAGGAAAAACAATTTTTTATTCTTCTCACATTTTGGAAGTTGTTGAGAAACTAAGTGACAGAATACTGCTGATAAATGAGGGAAAAATTGTTATTGACGGAACAATGGCTGATGTAATGAGCAAGCAGTCTGATTCATCTTTAGAGTCTATATTTAACTATGTTACCGGATTTCATGATCACGAAGCGCTTGCAAAAAGGTTTATAAATGCATTTATGAGCTAACGGAGTTTAATATGAATGAATTTTTATCTTTAAAAATACTTGATTCTTTTAAAAAGATATTTGAAAGATTCGGAATAAATTATAAGCTTCTGAGAAATATTTTAAAAACTAAATTAACATTGGATATGAGAAGAGCGCCCGCAATAAACACAAACAATAAAAATAAGCAAGATGAGGAAAGCACTTCAATAATTAAGGGATATTTGCTACACTTGATTTTCGGTGTATTTTT
>DNNJ01000069.1:3203-3435 GCA_003487955.1 Clostridiales bacterium
CTTGATTCTTTTAAAAAGATATTCGAAGGTTTTGGCATAGATTATAAACTTCTTCGAATTATATTAAAAACTAAATTATTATTGGACTCAAGACGAGCACCTGTAATTAATACAAATGAAAAAAAGAAAGACGAAGAGCAGACGTCTTTACTTAAGGGATATTTCTTGCATTTGATTTTTGGCGTATTTTTGGCATTCTTTATTTATTTTATAAAAGATGAAATGTTACGAA
>DNNJ01000427.1 GCA_003487955.1 Clostridiales bacterium
GTTAGCGTTCTGCTTTCACCCGCCGTATAGGTGTTCCCGTCGGTCAGGTGTTCCGCCGGAGCGTAAAATATGGTAAATAAGTATCTATTTCTTATGGTTTGAAGCTAATAGTGATTTTGCTTCAAGATTTTGAATCTCACGCCCGACGGAGCCGAGTGCCGATTACGTCTATTTTCGGTGGGTAAAAATAAGTTCATCACCTAAAATAATACTTTTTACAATAGATATCATTTACAGATTTGGTATTCAGTTTAACATTAAACTACTTCTAATTGGCTATCAGACTCATTACTTAAAATCTGTTCTATTATCTCTTTCCCTAATGCTTTTGCTACAAATGGCGGAACTGCATTCCCTACTTGTTCATACTGTTCTGTCACGCTACCTAAAAACCTAAACCTATCGGGAAAAGATTGTATTCTAGCCGCTTCTCTAACCGATATAACTCTGTTTTGCGTCGGATGAAAAAACGACCCCCAATGAGGATCACATTTGGTTAAAATAGTAGAACATAATCCTTCTGGATTCAACCGCCCATACCGTTTTGTATGATCACTTCTTCGAGCTCTTTTTAAGCCCGCTGGGAGCAACTCAAACGGAATATCCCTCCAGCTACCCCCTTGAGGAATATATTTTAATCTTTCCAAATTAATTTTTCCTAAATTAGGTACCTGGTGATTATAGACTTTTTGGGAACCTTGTCTCAGATTTTCCTGATAAGAGCTTTGCGGTGGTAAAACATAAGTACTTTCTTCTTTCCCTCCCCCATTATGGAGGGAGTGTAAGTCCGATATTGCATCCCATACCGTTGTATAATCCAAAAGATTAGAATTAAATAAGTTGTATTTAGAATCCACCTTAAAACAGAGAGCTTTTGCTCCTGTGAAATTTGCTACCCCAGTAGCAAAATGTGTAGGAGTCGGAAAAATACATTTAGCATTTACCAAGCGAGTGGCTAAAAAAAATGTCCTCCACCTCATTTGGGGAACTCCATAATGAGCAGCAAATAGAATCATGTGTTTTGTTTTGTAACCCAGTTTACTTAAATAATGATAAATTGCTTTAACCACTGCACCCTTTTCTAAAGATATAATACCAGGAACATTTTCAATAAGGATATATTTGGGCTTTAAGACTTCGGCAATTCGTAAAAACTCAAGAAATAAATGATTTCTATGATCGCTCATCGTTCTGACTGGCGCGTTTATCGAGAAACCTTGACAAGGAGGTCCACCAGCTAAAAGATCTAGTTCTCCTGGTTTCATCTGACTTAATTGTATTACTTTTTCATTTGAAAGCTTACAAATATCTTCAGTATAAACATGGGTATTTGGGTGGTTGTATTTATACGTTTGTATATATGTTGAGTTTATATCGCTGGCAAAATTAACTTGAAAGCCCGCTTGGACAAGCCCTTCCGATAAGCCACCAGCTCCACAAAATAAGTCAATGGCTATTAACTTTTTCATAAAAGCTCACCTCAGACAGATATTTACCGAAATAAAGATTTAATTTGACGCTCAATTTCTTCATCCAAAATAGAACCGGAGATCTGTCTACCTGATATAAAATTTAATGCAAATTCATCCAATAAAACACGGGATATTCTATTCCTATTAATACTTCGCATTGACCCCAAACCAACTTTTTCCCCTAATGAGTAAGTGAATACACTTAATACTCCTTTTCCTGGTTTTTTAACTGGAGATGTATCCCCTATAACATCCTCAAATCTTGAATACACCGCATCTGGTACGATAAAATACAATCCTTTTGTTGCTAGTTTTGAATCAGCATAAATATTTCCTTTCCTGATAATCTGAGGAATTAAACGTTTATGTACATTAGCCCAATTCATTCCATGTTTTGATTCTGGTATGATATTTTTTTGTCTGGACTCTAAATATTTATAAGCTTCCCATGTCTCTCTGTAATTATTTGTAATATCTATACTCTGAACCTCTACTCCAGCCGCCTCTACCGCTCGCCCATCAATAACCTTAACTAATACCCAATCCATACTGAGTTTTGTTCTATGGGTTCCAACCTGAATTTCTTTCCCCGAATTTTGACCAAAGGCTACTACAAATTCACTAGGTGTCTCTTTAACAAGTTCAAGTCCCTTAACCTCATTTACTAAATAAAGTGGAAGGTACCCAAAAGCATCAGATGAAACATCTCTCAATGTTTTATAACTTTCTGCATAAAGCCTTTTAGGGCATATAATAATCTCCTCTCCGCTGCTAATAACAGAACACACACCATAAACTATAGATTTATCGTGGTTATATTTAGTGCATTTAGTTCCAATAAAGGGACATACTCCCCTCTCCCAATAGTTACGACACTTTGGTTTTAAATCGTCAGGAGCAAAGCCAAACACTTCACATAAGTCTTGTTTTTTAGCCCTAGGCATAAAAATCAGTCCTCTATTTTTATAAATTCTATGATATAAAAGTTAGTTTGACAAAAGCCATTGATTTCCTTTTTGTAATGGTATATCAAATTGATCTTATCTTAATCTCTAAGAAAAAAATGTTCCTCTATCAAAACCAAGCGCCAGTCATGACCCAATTCCGGCGGGTAAAATAAAGTCCCTCATCCAGAAGTCCAAATACTGGAGCACATGTTAAAAAACTCTATTATCATCGTCCGCCAGGTTTGGCAAGGACGCCGAGGCTTCTGACATAATCCTACACAATTATCCGACGCGCTCAATCCCCCCGCCCACCCGAGAGGTTAATCACAGTTTGAGTATTCACCCGTCCGCCCCCAGGGGCGCCCATAGGGTAGATAACATAAGTCCAGAAAAGATGCGGGTATTTCCGCTGCTTTTCCGGGCTTATTTTTTCTTGGGCGTAAGCGGTCCTGGCTGTAATTTTGCCTACCCCTTTCCGGACAGGCGACATAAGAAAAGTTTATTGGATTCCGCACGGCTTACCTTTTCCACTCCTGCGGAGTCGGATAAACTTTCTTATGTCGAGCGACTTGAACTCCCGCAAAACTTACTAGTCTTTTGTTAATGACTTTACTCTTTTTTAACGACATCAGTATAAGTTTAAACTTAGTGTATTCAAACTAAAAAAGTCTTTTCTTATTCTTTATGGAATAAACTATCATATCAGGTATGGTAATTATTAGATATATTAATGCTGTTCCTAAAGTTAGTTTAAAATACAAATTCATAACTTGGAGTAGATTGTTAATAAATCCTAGTTTATAACCAAAAAATACTGAAATGGTCATAGTATAAACCCATATCTGTAATAATAAAGTTTGTATCATAATCTTGTTTTTTACCTTTTTAATAAATAAAAATCTACTTAACCATCCAGGTAATGATATTTTCAAATTACCTTCAACTCTTCTAGTAGAAAAGAGACCTCCAAGCCATAGAAATAAAATCATTAAGAATAGATTATAGTATATTTGTGTTGTAGTCATTTCTTAACCCTCACTATCTAAGCTTTGTCATTATACCTTAAATACGATTTCAATAACCTTTTACTTTTCGTTTCTTTTGCCATTTATTGGAAAGTAGGGTTCCCATAGTAAAAAGTATTATATAATTGATATAAAATGCGTTGGCGAGAATCATACCAATTAACAAGCAACTTATAAACCCCATATGCATTAATACTTTACCAACTAGATCCCCTTTTTCTCTTCTACCCATTACATAAGCCATTTCATATGACCATGGCTTTGCAAAAGTATTTACCCAATTGGTAAAAACTTTTGATTGCTCCATTTGTTTAACTATAGGTCTTGCCCAAAATTGATAACCAGTTAGTACTAAAGGATATTTTTCTTTTAATAATTCACTCAACTTTCGCAGCTCCAATT
>DNNJ01000350.1 GCA_003487955.1 Clostridiales bacterium
CAGACCAACTGTGGAGAATGTGGTGAACCTACATGCATGGCATTTGCCTCCAAGCTTATCGACAGGTCTGAAAAGACAGCAGACTGTCCTCCCCTGGTAAAGGAAAAGAAGTATGCTAAGAAGCTTGCCGAACTTGACAGGCTCCTTGCCCCTGAGATCCGTCAGATTACCATAGGAGTAGGCGAGAGGGCAGCAAATATTGGTGGGGACGACGTCCTGTACCGCCACAGACTTACCTTCTTTAATAAGACAAAGATGTTCTTCGATGTTTCAGATACCATGGAAGAAGCTGCTCTTATTGAGAGGGTAAAGAAGATTGCTGACTTCAAGAAGTTCTATGTAGGACGCAACCTGCTTCTCGATGGTGTGGCAATCAAGGCCGCTTCCAACGATCCAGCGAAGTTCGCTGCTGCAGTAAAGAAAGTAGCGGAAATAGGCTTGCCCATGATCTTCTGTTCATACAACCCCGAAGTTCTGAAAGCAGGACTTGAGGTTGCAAAGGACAAAAATCCACTGCTCTATGCTGCAAACCAGGACAACTGGAAAGAAGTCGGAGAACTAGCTCTTGAATATAAAGTGCCTGTTGTAATTTCAGTCATTAATGACCTTGACGCTCTCAAGAGCCTTGCAAAGACTTTCGCAGAAGCTGGCATCAAGGACATTGTGCTTGACCCAGGGACCTGCCCAACCGGTACAGGCCTGAAGGACACCTTTACTAACTTCCTGAAAATCAGGAGAGCAGGCATTATGGGCGACGGAGATATTGCATACCCAATCATGGCTCTCCCGGTCACAGCCTGGATGGCAGGAATTTCTGACCCTGTCAGTGCCTCCTACTGGGAAACCGTGATGGCTTCAGTCTTTACCATCAAGTACGGCGACATAATGATCCTCCACAGCCTGGAGCCTTATGCCACCCTACCCCTGGTGCACCTGGCCGAAACCATCTACACCGACCCGAGGACTCCTGTCTCTGTGGACGGAGGTATGTACAAGGTTGGAGAACCAGACAAGGACTCTCCAGTGTTCTTCACCACCAACTTCGCCCTTACCTACTACACGGTAGAAAGCGATATCTCAGCAAATGGCATAGTATGCTGGCTGCTTGCAGTTGACACTGATGGTATTGGTGTTGAAGCTGCAGTTGCCGGTGGTCAGCTGACTGCCGCAAAGGTAAAGGACGCCTTTGATAAGGCTGGCTTCGACCTCAAGAAGGATGTAAACCACAATACCGTTATAGTCCCAGGTCTAGCAGCCCGCCTGCAGGGTGACCTCGAAGATACCCTTGGTGCAAATGTCAAGGTAGGTCCAATGGACTCAGGCCGTATCCCAGGCTGGATTGAGAAGAACTGGCCACCAAAATAATCAGGAACTAATTTGAATTTATTCCGTGTCAAAAAACACGGAACTTTCTTCTTTTTTAACTATTCCTTTCTAATAATTATCTTCAGCTCTTCGAAAACCCAGTTTTAAGCAACTAGTTTTTTCTTTGTTCAGAATCCAGTTTGTTCAAACTCATTTTGCCCAAAATTCAGCTTGTTAAGTGAGTATTCCGATATACTCAACAAGTTCCAAGCATACCTTTTAACTTCCATTACTTTCCTGATAACTAATTAAAAATGACCACAGCAGTCTAGATGTCTGGATATTTTAGAGTTCTTAGTTTAATAAAACACAGAAAATTTAATAACAATATGAGCTAATGAACGGATTATGGGCGATAGGGAAAAAAATGTGGGATTTGCTGCGTCTTTGAATATACTCTTCACAATCATAGAACTGATCGGAGGACTTTTAACAAATAGTCTGGCGCTGTTAGCTGATGCGTTACATGATTTTGGTGACAGCATTGCATTGGTAGTAGCCTGGTTCGCGGAAAAGAAAGCAAAGAAACCTGCAACCAGTAAAATGACTTTTGGATATCGAAGGTTATCTCTTTTTTCTGCACTATTTACTGTTGTTATACTTATAACAGGGTCATTGCTTGTTTTATCCAGAGCAATTCCACGTCTAATTAACCCGGAACAAGTGAATTCCGAAGGAATAATTTTAATTGCAATCTTCGGAGTTATTATAAATGGATTTGGATTTTTTAGATTGAAGACAGGGATGAGCCAGAGCGAGAAGGTATTATCATGGCATCTGCTGGAAGATATTCTGGGATGGGTAGTCCTGCTCATCGGAGCAATACTTATAAGGTTCTTGAATAACCCTATTATTGATCCTATAATGACAATAGGATTTACCGTCTTTGTATTATGGGGAGTTTCTAGAAATACAAAGGAGATATTTAATCTTCTTCTAGAGGGTGTTCCAGAGCATATCAATATTGATAAAATTAAGGAAGCTGTTTTATCGATAAATGGAGTGGAAAAAATTCATGATGTTCATATATGGTCTCTGGAAGGTGAAACCGACATTTTAACAGCCCATGTTGTTGTGAAAGACAGATATCTACAAGAGCCGGATAGAATAAAGCAAACTATTAAAAGAAAATTAGAAGAACATCACATAGAACACTCTACACTTGAGCTGGAAAGCGAAGGATTTTGTTCTGGCAGAGAATGTATTTTTGAATTGAAAAAATAATGTACAGTGAAGGTTATAAAGACAAAAATTTCCTTCAGACAAGCGGGGTCCGAAGCGACTCTATAACCCGATTTCAGATTCATTTTTGCTGCCAGTTTTTTTATTCATCTCTACATGTATAGTCACGCCTATAATTGCTGCAATAAAAACCACTATGTATCTCATCTAATAGTTGCATTATTTAGCCTCTTTACTATAGTAGTTCTTGTAAAGAATTGCACGAAAATTAGAAGGGACCCATTGAGCAAAGTATAAACTGTGTATCTAGATAAAACATCCTGGCAGACTCTGGTAAACTTGGAATTTTTTTACCTAAACTCCACATTTTTAGGCACATAAAGGTCTTCTGATATTGAAGTATGTGCTTAAATTTAAGCATATGATCATTGTAGCAGAATTTCAAAATCTGGGTCTGTTGACCTCACATAATTTCATTACAATATATATACGCTTAATACTTGGGAACTTAGGTTTTATATAATAATGCGTTTTTATAATAAAATTGAATAGAAATAGATCGATAATCGTTAAGGAGCCTTTATGAGTGGAATGGACATATATTACTTCTCAGGAACCGGAAATTCGCTACATATTGCAAAGGAAATAAAAAAACGAATTCCGGATGCAAGCCTGATTCCAATTGTAAGTCTCATAAATAAGCATCTAAAGGTAAAAGATCAAGAGACTATAAAAACCAGCAAAGAAGTAGTGGGCTTTGTATTTCCTATTCATCTTATGACATTTCCTACTCCTGTAAAGAAATTCATCGAGAAACTTGATATAAAATCGACCAGGTACATTTTTGCTATAGCTACACGAGCCGGTACCCAACATATAGCATTTAATGAAATCAAAAAAATACTCAGAAAAAAAGGTAAAAACCTTAATTCATGTTTTACTCTAAATATGGCTTGTAACGATCCGAGAAATAAAGATTGACATCCCACAACAAATGAAGAAATCACAAAACTGGAATCTGAGATTCAGATTAAACTTGATTTAATTCAAAAAATTATTATAAACCAGGAAAACAGCCGGGAAGAAGATTCTGATTCAGCTCCATCTAATTATATGTTGAAACATTTAGTTCCTTTAGGAATGGCTTTTGCTGAATACACCGGCGCAAAGGATTATTTTTATGCAAATTCGAAGTGCACCGGCTGTAAAATATGTGAAAAAGTTTGTCTATCCGGGAAAATAAAAATGATTGATAAAAAGCCGGTATGGCAAAGAAATGTCAAATGCTACTTTTGCTATGCTTGTCTCAATTACTGTCCTGTGAAAGCGATTCAAATCAAATCCAAACTCTATATGAAATCATATACCGAAGAAAACGAAAGATATTCTCATCCGTATGCAACAGCAAATGATATTGCCGAACAGAAATCAGGAAGGAAATTAAGTTCTGTCCTTAATTAAATTGCGCTGACGCACCCAATAGCAGGCCGCGATATCGATTGAAATGTAAAGCACATTTATAGCAAGGAGTTCGGGACGTTACCTATAAAGTATTTGCCAGTTGCCACAGAGAATAGAAGAATTTTGGAGACCCTAACTTTTTTAGAGACTACTACCTGATTCAATTGACAGAAAAAATAGTTCTCGCTTAAAGAGGAATTTAAGAGAATTTTGCCCAGTTTGATACAATCAAACTCATGGAGAAACAATACTTAGATCCAACGGATTACCGCGATGCGCATCTATATTAATATATATTATGTCTGCATCGCTCAAATTCGAATAAACAGTTTCAGTCCTTGTAATATTGTTATTTAATTAGGGTCCTCCAAAATCAGTGTG
>DNNJ01000024.1:0-7807 GCA_003487955.1 Clostridiales bacterium
CAAAATTGTGCAACGAGACTGCGCGATCCATAAAAGAAGGGGGTTGAATACATGGTTTCATATAAATGCAACGTTATAGATATTTTTGGGAAGAAGCACAATATTTTACATGCTGCCGAATCTCCTAAAGATGTAATCGATTTTTTAAAATTACATAAGTTTACTGTTGTAGAGATAAAACATAAGCAAACTATAGACTTGGAGAAATTTACTTCAAAGAAAATTAAGTCAAAGGATTTGGCTGTATTTTGCAAGCAAACATATGCTATGTTAAAGGCAGGAGTTACTATTGTCAACATCTTGGACATTTTAAAGCAGCAGACTGAAAACAGGAGGTTAAAGGTTTATATTGGATCAATGCATGAGTACTTGCTAAAAGGACATACATTTTCAGAAGCGTTGCGGCAGAACAAAGGTGCATTCCCCGGCATTCTTATCAGTATGGTTGAAGCCGGAGAATTGAGCGGTAATATTGATGTAATTATGGACAGGCTCTCAAAGCATTATGAAAAAGAATATAAAATAGAAAACAGAATCAGTTCCGCAATGACATATCCCATTATATTATCCATTGTGTGCACCCTTGTGGTAATATTTCTCTTAACGTCCATTATGCCTACATTTATTGAAATGTATTTGAGTTCCGGCGTTTCCCTCCCTAAACTTACAATGATGATAATTAATTTCAGCAATTCATTTAAGCAATTTTGGTTTTTGATAGTTTTGGCAATTACTGTTTTTATACTTATGATTTCTTTTGTCGTAAAAATACCGCGGGTTAAAGAAAAGAGAGACTATATTAAATTAAGAATTCCATTAGTCAGGAATCTGATTATCAAAATTGCTGCATCAAGATTTTCAAGAACCTTGTCAACGTTGTTAGGCAGCGGAGCTTCACTTCTCAATGCATTGGAAACTGTTTCGGGTGTAACGGGAAATCAATATGTGTGTAATAAGATATTAGAAATAAAAGAAGATGTAAGAAAAGGATTGCCCCTTTCTCTTTTGTTGGAAGCTCAGGGAATTTTTCCTTCAATGGTTTATTATATGATTAAAACCGGAGAGGATTCGTGCTCCTTGGAAGAGGTTTTGGACAAGACGGCTGATTTTTATGACGAAGAAATTGATACTGCAATTCAGCGCCTGACAACATTACTTGAACCTATAATGATTGTAGTAATGGCAATTGTAATAGGTTTTATTGTAATATCAATGGTTTTGCCGATGTTTGAAATGGTTAAAACTGTACAATAAAAAATAAATTCAAGAATCTTAATTTTTTTCAACTTGCTAATCTCTTGAATGTTATTAATAAAAAAAAGGAGAGCAAGAAATGGGAAGAAGCATTAATAAGCTGCGTAACAAAAAGGGGTTTACGCTGATTGAATTAATTGTGGTGTTGGCAGTGCTGGCTATAATTATGGCTATTGCAGTGCCAAGGTTTACGGGGGTGAGGGAGCAAGCTAAGATTGATGCAGATTATGCTACTTTAGAGAGTATAGCTAAGTTGGCGGAGATGGAATATGTAAGAGGTGTTGTTGAGGATGATGCATTAGACCAGGAAAAAGTTAGCCAACTAATCAAAGCTAATTTTGGCGAATCAGGTGATGAACCAAAAAAGATATTCCAGTCTAGTGAATTAACAAACAAGGAAAGCAATTTGGATATTTTGTTTACTGATGGTTTTGTAAGTGCAATTAAAATAGGTGAGAATACAGTATATCCCAAAGATTAACAATAGACGCGATGTGGGGACACACCTTCATGTAAGGTTATTCATTGGAGTCACACCATGAAGGAATGTCCCCAAATAAAGGATAATGTATGGCGATAATATTTTTTATAACCGGGTTATTAATAGGTTCATTTTTAAATGTATGTATCTACCGCATACCATTACATAAGTCCATTATAAAAACGCCATCCTCCTGCGGGAGCTGCGGACACAGATTAAATTATTATGATATGCTTCCTGTGGTTAATTATGTAATAAACAGCGGTAAGTGCAGATATTGCGGTGAGAAGTATTCAATTCAGTATCCTTTGGTTGAATTATCTAACGGGTTGCTTTATGGGGCAATAGCACTTAAATACGGGTATTCTTTAGCTGCTGTTTTGTACTGTATTTTAGGCAGCATACTCATAACTATCAGCGTTATTGACTTGAAGCATAAAATAATTTCTGACGGTTTAAATATTGTTATTGCAGCTATTAGTATTATTTTTGTCTTAAATGATAATTCGATTTTAACGGATAGAATATTTGGAGCGTTATTAGGATTTGTATTGTTTTTAGCTATTGCATTAGCAACTGATGCCATGGGCGGGGGAGATATTAAACTGATAGCAGGATTAGGGGCTGTATTTGGAGTAGAAGGGGTTTTGTTTATTGTGTTTTTCTCATTTGTAATTGGTGCTGCTATTTCCGTTGTACTATTGATTATAAAAATAAAAAACAGAAAAGATGAGCTCTCCTTTGGACCATTCATATCAATAGCAGCATTATTGTACATATTCTATGGCAGTAAAATAATTAATTTATATTTATCAGCAGTCGCTTAACACGTATTTTCACAGGTTTTACAATCTGCATTAAAGGAGAAGTTAAATATCAGGAGTGATATTATGGCAATTATTTTATCTTTTGAATTTGATAATAATATTAAAATTATCGAAGCTTTAAAAAAGGGTGAAACATTGTCTGTTTTAAGGTATATGTCCATTGATACCGTCTGCGTTAAGGACGGGAATATTATTGACATGGATGGGATTGTCAATTTAATTAATGAAGAACTAAAAAGTAATGGTATAAAAACAAAGAGGGCAATTTTTGTAATTAATTCAAGCAAAATTATGATTAGAAAAATTAAGCTGCCCTTGTTAAAGAAGAGCTCTGAAATTTTGTCAATGATAAAGATAGAGCTACAACAAACAGTTTCGGCAGATTTAAGCAAGTATAAAATAATATATGAAATTTCAAATATTACTAATGAAAACAAAATACCGTATGCCGAATATATTGTTTATTGTGTTCCTGAAATTTTAGTCAATAGGTATATTGAGTTAGCTGCAAAATTGAAGCTTAAATTATTAAATATTGATATTTTCCCTAATTGCATCAATGCTTTATATAAGAATAATATTAAGATTAATGATGTTGTTTTAAATAATAAGTGCACAGCAGCTTTTATCAATGCAAGTAAAAATTCCATTTCATTTTCAGCTGTAAATAACGGGTTTTGTGACTTTTATATTCGATTTGAATGCAATGAAGCTTTTATTGAAAAGGCGGCAGCTCCGTATTATCAGTACGGTTATTCGGAAAGCATAACTGTGGAAAACACATTTACCTCACAAATAGCAAAATTCATGCGATATTATTTTTCTGTCAGCGGCAGCAGGTCTATAGATAAGATTTATATTTACGGCAGTTCTAATAAGAAGCTCAAGGAAGCAATCAAAGCTAAATTGAATATGAATACTGAAATTATCAGCAGCATATCTTGTTTAACCGCGAATGAGCTGTTGAATAATTTTGATTTAGACAAGTATTTCAACACGGTTTTAGCTTTGTTTTCCCGTAATAATTTTTTAAATATAAATGCAGTAAACAAAAAAATTAAAAACAATTACGGTTATGCTGCAATTTTATTAATAATTGCAGCTGCCATCACAGTGTTACTTGGATTTTTTAATTCCCAAGCAGCCACAAGAAATGAATTAATTGCAATGAGCTCATATATTAATGATGAAGAAAACAATGAAATTGACAGTGTAATTGAAGAAATAAAAAAAGAAACAGATTACTTGGAATTGTACTTGCAGCAAGCTGAAATGCTTCAAAAGGCAGTGGAAGATAATGATAATGTTGACACAAGTATTTTTAGAGAAATTAACAGGGTAAAACCTTTTGGAACCAAGGTAACTTCTATTTATTCAGACAAAGACAGCACACAATTGCAGTGTGTTTCTCCATCTATGAGTGAAGCTGCCTTGTTTTTCTCTGATATAAAAAAAATAGAGCTGATAGATAGTGCATATATACCGGCAATTCAATCAAAATCAAGACAGCCTTTTTCATATTCCATTATATTGAAATTGAAGGGTGTGGTATACAATGAATAGTATTTTTAGAATTAAACCATTAATCTTTACAGCCGTAATTGCAATAATGGCATTTTTTGCATCAGGAATTCCTTTTAGCTTGTTTTCAAAGTTATCTGCTGAGAATGAATATAATAATATTTACACAGAATATAAAAATATGAATCAAAACATAAATATGAAAGGCATTTATGAAGAAAGCCAAATTAATTTACTCAAGAAAATTAATGATTTAAATATAGATATTGAAATATTGCAGGATGAAATAATTATTGAACTAAGCCATATTGCAGGGAAAAACAATATAGAATTAAGCAGTATAAAATTCAGCGAAGCCATGCCGGTTTTAGCGGATAACACCGCCCTGTGCATGAAGGTAACGGTTGAGTATGACAGTGAGTTTAATAACATGCTTAAATTTATTGATGATATTAAAAACAGCGAAACTATTATTTCCGTTACAGATATAAGTGTTTTGACGAGCGAAAATAAGGTTCATGTGTCATTAAACTTATTGTATTATGCATTGCCTATGATATGAGGTGCATATTATGAATAAGTTGTTTAATAACAGGGGATTGACATTGGTGGAGGTAATTATTACATTGGCAATACTTGGGGCAGTGATTTGCCCTCTGATGAACTTATTGGTATTGTCACAGAAAATAAACAGCATAGGTGAAAATGAATACAGTGTAATTCAAACTGCTCAATATTATATGGAAGAAACAAGAGCTGTGAGTGAAATTGATACGGGAGTTTTCTTTTATAACAGCGATGAAATGTGTTATGAAAGGATTATTCAGAATGTTTTGGATGATTGCAATGCAAGAATCAGAATCATCCCCGGTAGTTACGGACTGCGGTATATTGAGGTTGATATTTTAATGAATGAGGAAGTAATTAACAGCTTGATGGGAAGTATAATTATAGATTGAAAAGATGAGATCCTTCGCTTTACTCAAGATGACACGAGTCGCCATTCTGAACCGAAGGTGAAGAATCTTATTCTCATTATCGGCGGCAGACGCAGTGGGGGTGGGTATGAATAATAAAGGCTCCACATTGGTTCTTTTAGTGATTGTAATTGCATTGGTAATTGTTTTGGGAGCTTCTGTTTTAAATGTTTCAGTTAAACAGTATGAAATTAAAAAGTTCAACATTGATTCCAAAAGTTCATTTTATATTTCTGAAACGGGGCTCAATGAAGCCTATGTTAAGTCATGTGCTTTAATTGATGAATCAATTATAAAAGCATTGCAAATGGCTGAAGGTTATTTATTATTAAATCCCCCAAACAAAATTGAAGCAGAAAATATTTTTATCACGAACTATAAAGATTATTTAAGAACAAATATAGAGAATAGAATTGAAGCTGAATCAAACCCTTCAGTACAAATATGGAATGATGATACTTTATGTTTCATTGATGATGCACTTACGGTAGTATTGAAATCTTCATATTTGCATGAAAATAATATTGATAAAATTACAGGAGTAGAGCTGGTTATCAGTGTACCCGACTTTAATGATGTATCGGACGGGAGCTATGATGCAAGAAATTATATACAATTTCAGAATTGGAACAGTTAATATGAAAAACAAGGGTTTTACCATAATTGAGCTTTTGGTGTCATTAGGGATATCCTCTATTGTTGTGGGATTAATCTTCTCTTTTTTTATATTAAATTATAAAGGTTATAAATCAGTGAGAAATGATTCTGAAATGCATTTTCAGGCACAATACATATTGAATTTCATGTCGGGGAGGATTATTGACTCTAATTCCATGAGTTTTGCAAGAATGAGCACAGACATTTATTCCATGACAGCCGTAAGAAGTGCCGGGACGGAATATCCCGTAGATAAGGTCTCTTTTAAATATGGGAGTGAAAGTGAAAAAGAAAATTATGTGTTTCATATTATAAAAGATACAATTCGATATGGAAAGGGAGATAAGGAAATGAATCCCACCGTGGAGCTTGGCAATTATGTGGATAGGATGTATTTATTAGTATTAAGAGATGAAAGTTTTCAAAATACAAAGGCTGTAAAATTAAAGCTTGTTATGAAAAAGGGTGGACAGATGTATGAGGCTTTTCAGGCGGTTTATATGAGAAATAACTGAGATTCTTCACTGTGTTCAGAATTACACTGTCGTTACGGCTATTCATAGCAATGACTATTAAGAATGAGTTATTCCTTAGCAATGACTAAAATAATAAAAACATTGACAAACACTCAAATAATTTATAGAATAAACTATGGTAGATTTTAGGTGATCTATGCTTAACAAAGGTTTTACGTTAATTGAATTAGTTGTTACAATTTCAATTCTATGCATTATCTTGGCATTAGCCTTATTAATTATTGATATTGATATGTTTTACTTAGACAAAATGGCTGATGAATTTGCCATTGATGTAAGATATGTACAGATGGAATGTATGAAGGGTGAAACAAATAACCATAGACTAAGCATTGACACTGCCAATGGTTGTTATTACGTATACGATATTTATGAGATTAAGAAAACAGTAGTATTTAAAAGCAGGTACAGAATAGAATATTCAAACCAGAAAATGGAGAATGTGGGTTTTAAGCATGATGGAACTCCAATTAATCCGGGAACTTTTACAATATTGGATACGAGGACAAATGAAACTAAGCAAATATCCATAATTCCTGGAACAGGAAGATTGGTTATTAAGGAATAAGCAGCAATCTGCAGGTTATAATATACATAAGGAGGAGACAAATGATTACAGCAAGTGATTTTAAAAAGGGGATTACTTTATCTTGGAATAATGGATTATGGCAAATTGTAGATTTCCAGCATGTTAAACCGGGGAAGGGTGCTGCTTTTGTCAGAGCAAAATTAAAAAATATTGTGACAGGGACTACAAAAGAGGAAACTTTTAACCCGACTGAAAAATTTCAATTAGCGCATATTGAGACTAAGGATATGCAATATTTATATAATGACGGACAATTGTATTATTTTATGGATCCCGAAACATATGAACAAATTCCACTGAATTTCGAACAAGTGGAGGAAGCTATTGTATATTTGAAAGAAAATGATTTCGCTCAAATGAGATTCTATGAAGGAGCTCCATTTGAAATAACTGCGCCTAATTTTGTTGAACTTGAAATCGTTGAAACAGAACCCGGATTTAAAGGTGATACGGCAACAGGAGCTAATAAGCCTGCAACAACTGAAACCGGTGCAAAAATAATGGTACCGCTTTTTGTTGAAATAGGAGATAGAATTAAGATTGACACCAGAACAGGTGAATATTTATCAAGAGTATAAGGAGGTATTACATGGATTTTTTATATGAAAAAATAGCATATTTAAGAGGTTTGGCTGATGGTTTAGAAGTAAAGGATGACACAAGAGAAGGCAAATTGTTCAATGCTTTGATGGATGTGATTGAAGAAATTGCTGATTCAATGAGTGACATGATTGAAGAGCAGGATGAGGTAAATGAGTATTTAGATTTATTAGATGAAGATTTATCTGTTGTTGAAGAAGAAATATTCGGCGATTTGGAATTATATGAAGATGATGATGACTATGATTTCGATTTTGATGAAGATGATGATGATGATTATGAAGATGATTATGATGATGATTTTGAAATTGAGGAGCATCCCTGTGACTGTTCTAAATTAGAAGATTAACAACTAAAAAGTACAT
>DNNJ01000024.1:8008-9349 GCA_003487955.1 Clostridiales bacterium
AGAAGAACATTTCTTGCGGGAAGTGTTCTTTTTTATGGCCATATATCACCAGGATCAACCCCGTATATTTGGACTATTTCAAACAGCTCACTGTTAGCAATATCCTTCGGAGTCACTAGCCAGGTGCCGTCTGAATCAATATCATATCCGGATTGCATAAACGGATACCAGACAATATGGGCACACTGGGTTGTTTTTATATTGTTCGGGTCAGGATTTTTACCGACTGTCAGCCCCACAAAAAGCCCATAGGGAATATCAAGCAAATTATTTTTTGCAAATTCAGCTATTTCATCTAATGTCTCCTGAGAAGTATCTTTTAATTTAAGCATCATAAATGAAGGAAAATTCCTCCACTTATTAATATCCTGCAGCATTGAATCCTTTCCTAACAGCACTGCTTCTAAAGTTTCTTGGTTTTCTGCATCTGTTACGATACCTGCATGGCCATGCCTCCAGCCTAATGAATGGGTGGCTTTTGTTACTAATACATATCCGTTTTTATAGGGAGCAAGGTCAAACCCGTATATTTGCTTTCCTTCTTCATCAACAATTGATTCATGATTTACAATTACTGCAAACTTTTCACGTGATATATTGTATTGTGTGAAAAAATTTTCCTGAAACTCAAGTATTTTTTCCTTGCCGAATACTTCGTTTTTCAGGATTTCATCAACGGCTGTTTTGCCAAGGCCTGTCTGATAAAACAGCTCCTTATAGTCATCTTCATTAAGCATTTCTTTTTCCAATATACCCGTAATGTCTGTCTTATCGTAATCAGGACGGAAATAACCCATAGGTTCAATGAGTTTTTCTGCTATTGCAATTGCAACGGTTATTATAATTATTATTGATAGTATAATTAATAGTTTTTTATATTTCATAATTATTTCCTTTTCTTTTATAATTATATAAACAACAAACAAAAATTACAATGGTAAAAGGGAAATTTTTATGTTACAATATATTATATAAATATGTTGGAGGAATCACATGAACAAATATAAAAGAATGGATAAGATTAAGAGAGCCATTTGTTTGGTCTTGGCGGTTGGAATGGTTTTAACTGCTTTTATGAGTTTATTGGCATACTTTTTTTAAATAATATTTAATTTTGTCATCCTGAGCACAGCGAAGGATCTCAGCATTTTAAGGTTTGTCCCCATAATACCGAAAAAGACAAATAAGTTACAGGTGATATATGGAGTACTTTGATTATTTAAAAGATATTAATGGGTTGGAATTGAACAGTCAGCAGATTGAGGCAGCCTCCTTTGACAAGGGAAATGCATTGGTTCTTTCAACTGCAGGCTCAGGAAAAACTACTGTTATTATCGCACG
>DNNJ01000024.1:9452-12356 GCA_003487955.1 Clostridiales bacterium
GTAAAAAAATCCTAACCATTACATTTTCAAAAATGGCAGCCTCCTTTGACAAGGGAAATGCATTGGTTCTTTCAACTGCAGGCTCAGGAAAAACTACTGTTATTATCGCACGGGTCGGAAGACTTTTATATGAAAATAAATGCAGTAAAAAAATCCTAACCATTACATTTTCAAAAATGGCAGCCAATGACATGAGGGAAAGATTCGCATGTATTGGGCAAAATTATGAAGCAAAAACTGAATTTTCAACTATTCATGCCTTTTCTTATAAAATTGTGAGGAATTTTTACAGAAGAAAGGGCATTAATTTTGGATTGCTTACGAATAATTATCAGGTACTTTCGGAAATACTTAAGGCCCATTATTCAAAATCATATTTCAGCTATGTGAGCGAAGAAGAAATAGAAAACTTATCTTCAGCAATTGGATATGTGAACAATATGATGATTGCTCCGGTCGAATACAGGGAGCACGGGATTGAAATAAAAGGTTTTGATAAGCTTTATGATGATTACAAAATGTACAAGTCCCAAAACAAGCTTATTGATTTTGACGACATGCTGAACTATTCATATAAAATATTATCAAACTCTGCCAATTACAAAGAGCAGCTTTTAAATGCATTTGAATATGTGCAGATTGATGAAATGCAGGACACATCTAAAATTCAGCATGAGTTAATTAAACTGATAACTCGTGATAATTTATTTATGGTAGGAGACGATGACCAAGCCATATATTCTTTCAGGGGCAGCTATCCGGATTTTATGCTTAAGTTTAAAGATACCTACAATGACGGCAAAATCTTTCATTTGGACAACAATTACCGGTCTGACAAATATATTGTAGAAGGTGCAAGAAACTTTATTGAAATAAATAAAAACAGATATAAAAAAGCTATAAAAACAGAGAATAAAAAAGAAAATGAAATTAATATCATCAAGGTTACAGGCAGAGCCGAGCAGGCTAAGCTGATTACGGAAGCAATTTCGAAGGCAAAGGAAGAAAATAAAACAATAGGTATTTTATACAGGTACAATATGTCCGCAATGATACCTGCAAACAGTTTTCATGAAAATAAAATTGATTTTTATATTAAAGAGGATAAAACTAAGTTTTTCAGCAGTGCTGTACTTTACGATATTCTTGCATTTTTGAATTTAGCAATAAATTCAAAGGACAGAGATGCATATGCGAGGATATATTACAAAAGCTATACCTATTTTACCAAGGGTATGTGTAAGATGGTACAAGAAAGCAAAGAAGACAAGAGTGTTTTTGATATTTTGTACGGATACAAGCATTTTGACTATGATGTTTATGACAAAATTAAGCAGTTTAAAACTGATATCAATTATTTGAACAAGTTAAAGCCATGTAGTGCAATCAGATTTATAAAATTTGATCTGGAATATTTAAATTATTTGGAGAGAATGCAGGAAGAAGGTCGATACAGCATGTCAAACTCTCTTCACATATTAGAGATTTTGGAGGAAATAGGTTCATACTGCAATGACATAAAAGAATTCTTAGGTAAGCTCAATAATTTAAGAGATGTAATAAGGACAGCTTCAGAGAACAGAAACGCCAATGTTACATTGACTACAATTCACAGCGCCAAGGGCTTGGAATATGACTATGTCTATATGATTGATAATTCAGATGAATTAAATATTGATAAAAACAAATCTGATGAAGAATATGAAAGTAAATTAGAGGAAGAGCGGAGAATCTTTTATGTGGGTATGACAAGAGCCAAGGATAAATTAAATATAGTTGTTCCCGGAAAACCGTCAGCATTTGTCAATGAATTAATCGAGTCAAATAAGAAGATGCCCTAACCCTATTTTTCAGAACCTGATTTGGGAAATAAATTGGTGAATGAGACTGCGAGATCTAATCTTTTAAAAGATGGGATTCTTCACATGCGTTCAGAATGACAGGGCTAACGCCCTTATTATGTGAAATTCAACAAATTTTGTTGAATTTTGTTGAAATTCGTTTATTTTTCAAAAATTTATTGAAATATATTTTTATTAAGTATATAATGTTGCCACAGGGGACAAATTATTGGGTTTAATTCAGAGGGGATCATTTAAGGGGGAAACATGAAACTTTATATTAGTACATTGGGTGAGTTTGATATCAAGTCAGATGGACAATCAATATTGAGAGATTCAAGCCGCATGTATAGGATATACAAGCTTTTTGAGTTCTTTTTAACATTCAGAAATAAAAAGTTATTGCCGGAAACAATCATTGATAATTTGCTGTCTGACAGCGAATCAGATGATCCTAAGAACATGCTTAGAACACAAATCTTTCGCCTTAGAAAAACAATTAATACTTTTATTCCAAAAGGTGAGCTTCCGGAGAGTTATTTGAATTTAAACTTTACAAATGGATATTACTGTCTTGAAATAGGTGAAAATACGATAGTTGATATTGACGTATTTGAAAGCCTTATACAAAAAGGGGACAAGGAACGTGAATATAACATAAATAGTGCAATAGACAATTATCAAAATGCTATCAGCCTTTATAAGGGACTGTATTTATCCGATAACGCATATGAGGTTTGGCTTGTTCCTACAAGAAATTACTATCAAAGATTGTTTTTAAAAACATTGTATAAATTTATTGAGCTATTAAGAAAAAATGAAGAAAATGAAAGAATTGTAGCTCTTTGTGAAGAAACTTTATTGATTGAGCCATTTGAAGAAAATATACATATTGAATTGATAGAAGCACTTCTTAAAATCGGGCAGAATAAATCGGCAATGCAACATTACGAATACGCATTGAATATGCTTGAAAAGGAGTTGGATGCAAAGCCATCTGCTAAGTTTATCAGCTTTAACAATAAAATACAAAACTACTCTACGCGAAACGATGATTTGGATA
>DNNJ01000027.1:0-254 GCA_003487955.1 Clostridiales bacterium
CCTGAATCCTTAATACCCTCTGACTCTGCAATTTTATTTATTGCTTCAAAAATTTCTGCAACTATATGGCTGTTTTCATTTGAAATTTCATTCATTGAAGCTATGTGAACCTTTGGTACAGCTAATATATGTACAGGAGCTTGTGGAGATAAGTCTCTAAAAGCAACCATGTATTCATTTTCAAATACAAACTGAGACGGAATTTCTTTGTTTGCAATTTTGCAAAATATACAATCCATTATTTCACCTCACAT
>DNNJ01000027.1:527-17076 GCA_003487955.1 Clostridiales bacterium
TTTGTTGTATATCCTTCATATAAATTATCATTTTTTTCAGTTTCTATCAATACTGACAGCTCCCTGCCGACAAATGTCTTCATAAATTCACAGGCAATTGTTTTGCCTTGTTCAATAAGCACCTTGCTTCTGTGAGACTTAACTTGCTCAATAACCTGAGGTTTCATTTCTGAAGCCTTAGTGCCTTCCCTCTTGGAATACTTAAAAACGTGAATTCGAGAAAATTTAATTTCTTTTACAAATTCCACGGTTTTATTGAATTCTTCATCGGTTTCTCCGGGAAAACCTACAATAATATCCGTTGTAATTCCTGCTTCAGGCATAAATTTTCTTATTAATTTCACATTCTTTTTATACTCTTCTGTTGTGTATCTTCTGTTCATTCTCTTTAAAACACTGTCGCTTCCGCTTTGCAAGGACAAATGAAAATGGTCACAGGTTTTATTTAAAGCTGAGTATCTTTTCATGAAATCTTCATTTATTAAGTTCGGCTCTATGGAGCCAAGTCTGATTCTTTCAATTCCTTTGATTTTGTTTATATCTTCGATTAAATCAATAAGATAATACTTTTCTTTAAGCTCTTTACCGTAGGATGATATATGAATTCCATTCAGGACAATTTCTTTATAGCCGTTTTCTGCAATCCTTTCAGCTTCCTTTATGATATCATCATGATTCCTGCTTCTTATGGGTCCACGTACATAAGGAATAATGCAGTAAGAGCAAAATTGACTGCAGCCGTCCTGTATTTTAATATTGGCACGAGTTTTGTCGTGGACAGTACTTATTTGTAACTCCTCAAAATTTTCTCTTCCATGAAGCTCGTCAATTTCATAATCTATATTTATATTATTCAGCTTATCCTTAATAAGTTTTCCTATATTACCTTTATGCTTTGTCCCTATAATTATGTCTGCTTGGGTTTCCTTATTTATTTTTTCGGAATTTAATTGTACACTGCAGCCTACTGCTACAACTATTGCTTTAGGATTTATTCTTTTCGCCTTATTTATGAATTGCCGAGATTTTCTTTCACTTTCCTTAGTGACTGCACATGTATTAATTATATATATGTCACTGACTTCATTGGATGGAAGAACTTTAAAACCATCCCTTTCTAAAATTTCAGTCATAGCTTCTGTTTCAAACTGATTTACTTTACAACCCAAGGTTATAAAAGAAACAGTATGTTCGTTTGTTTCCCTATTCATTCTTGCTCCTTGCAATAATTTATTGCATGATAATAACATAGAATATTCATAAAATCAACCCCATAAAATTAAGGTAATGTCACCCGCAACATAGCAACAAAGTGAGGAATATGACAGTACCCCGTCCCCTTGTCGTCCCTTGTCATAAAAACAAGTTCAGTATGTGCTGAACTTGTTCTAAAAAGCATTTTGAATATAATTTAGTTCTCTGCTTTCCAAAATTATTTCTATTACATCAAACTGACAAAGGTAATCATCTTTTCCTTTCAGCATAAAATAATATTTGGCGGCACTTCTCAATCTTTTTTGCTTAGTAAATGTCACTGCCTCTCTTGGATAGCCATATTTGGCATTTATGCGCCCCTTTACTTCAATGAAATGCAGCCTGTCATTTTTTTCGGCAATAATATCTATTTCCCCAAATTTGCTTATAAAGTTTACCTCTAATATTTTATAATTATTATATCGTAAGTATTTTTCGGCAATTTTTTCGTATTCAAAGCCTTTATTTTTATTATACATAGTCTTCTAAGATGTGCTTCATTATCTTTTAAAAGTTCCCAACACACCTCTAATAAGTGAACGACCAACTTCTCTGCCGATTGCATGCATTGCTGAATTAGCTACCCTGTCAACGGCAGTCATTTTACTGCTTGCTTTTTTCTGGGCTCTTTCCAATTCTTTTTGTTGTTTTTCTCTTTCCTTTTCTTCTGCCTTAAGTCTTTTCTCTTCTTCTTTAAGCCTTTTTTCTTCTTCCTTGGCTTCAAATTGCAGTCTTTTTTCTTCTACCTTAGCTTCCTGAACAAGCCGCTTTTCTTCTTCTTGTCTTTGTATTCCAAGAAGCTCTTCCTCTTTTTTCCTTTCTGCTTTTGCTATCAGCATTTCATAAGCAGACTCTCTGTCAACTGCCTTGTAATATTTCTTATAAACCGGAGCGCTGACAATTATTTGATTTCTCAGCATATCGTCTATTGTTCCAAACTGACTTTGCGGCGGTAGTATGAAAGCACGCTCAACTACACAGGGTATTCCTTTTTCATCAAGGCACGAAATTAAAGCTTCACCGGTTCCAAGTTCTGTTATTGCTTCCACTGTATCAAATTCCGGATTTTCCCTGAATGTTTCTGCAGCTGTAACAACCTTTTTCCTTTCAGCAGGAGTATACGCTCTTAATGCGTGCTGAATTCTGTTTCCTAATTGTCCTAATATATCATCCGGCACATCCATTGGATTTTGCGTTACAAAGTAAACGCCCACGCCTTTTGAACGAATCAAACGAACAACTAATTCGATTTTATCAAGCAGTTGTTTTGGAGCATCTTCAAAAAGTAGATGTGCTTCGTCAAAGAAGAATACCATTTTAGGTTTTATTAAATCTCCTTCTTCAGGAAGGTTTTCATATAATTCTGACAACATCCACAATAAGAATGTAGAGTACAACAAGGGGTTTAAAAATAATTTTGCACAGTGCAGCACATTTATATAACCTCTTCCGTCTGTAGATGTTTTTATCCAGTCATGGATATCCAATTCAGGCTCCCCAAAGAAAAATTCACCGCCTTGGTCTTCCAATGTCAACAAGCTTCTTAAAATAGCGCCGATACTTTGAGCCGATATATTTCCGTATTTCATTCTGAAATCATTTGAATTATCTCCCACATACTGTACCATTGCTCGTAAATCCTTTAAATCCAGCAGCAAAAGTCCTCTTTCATCTGCCACTCTGAAAACAATGTTTAAAACTCCTGCCTGTGTATCGTTTAAATCTAAAATTCTGGAAAGCATCAATGGTCCCATTTCAGTAACGGTAGTTCGAACGGGTATTCCCCCTTCGCCGTACACATCCCAAAATTGAACGGGGAATCCTTTATATTTAAAATCATTTATTCCAAAACGATTAATTCTCTCCTGCATATTTTCATTATCTGTCCCGGCTATTGCAATGCTTGCCAAGTCTCCCTTAATATCAGCAATAAAAACAGGAACTCCAAGCTCGCTGA
Source organism: Clostridiales bacterium (assembly GCA_003487955.1). Taxonomy (GTDB): domain Bacteria; phylum Bacillota; class Clostridia; order Tissierellales; family Sedimentibacteraceae; genus Sedimentibacter. The sequence goes on from DNNJ01000027.1 coordinate 3,739, forward strand.
AGGATTCTGCCAATACTTTTAATGTTATTGTTTTTCCCGTACCTGTGGCTCCTGCCACAAGGCCGTGTCTGTTAGCCATCTTTGGCTCTAAATATACTCTGTTATCACTTTTTCCTATCCAAATTTTATTATCGGCAAACATATTTATCTCCTTTCAAAATTTTTATCTGCTTCCTTTATCATATGGTATTCCTTCTGCTCTTGGTGCCTGAGATTTCTTGGAAGAGAATGTCAGCACAACCAAGGTTGCAATATATGGAATCATTTTATAAACTTCGTTTGATATGGGTAACCCTTTAAGAAACGGGATTCCCGAGTAAGCTGAAGCGAATGTCTTCATTATTCCAAAGAAAAATGCAGCAACAAATACTTTTTTTGTTCTCCATTGACCAAAAATTAAAACTGCCAAAGCCAAGAAACCATATCCGGCAACAGTTGCATTAAAGTTAGTACTGGTTGGTACTACAAATGTAAGTCCGCCTATTCCTGCTAATATTCCTGAAATAATTACACCTGCATATCTTATATGATATACATTAATACCGACTGAATCTGCCGCTTGAGGATGTTCACCGCAAGCACGGAGCCTTAACCCAAAACGTGTTTGATTAATTACAAACCATGAAACAAAAGCAATAAAAAGTCCGATATAAGTTGTTATATATGCATTCTTGAATAGTATGGGACCTAATATAGGAATATCCCCTAAAATCGGAACACTTCTTATATAAAAAGTATCCCTAAATTGAACCTGCTGAACTCCTTGAATCATCCTTGCTGTATAAACTGCAAATGCAGGGGCAAACATATTCAATGCCGTACCGCTTATGGTCTGATTTGCTTTGAGATTAATTGATGCAAATGCATGAAATAACGAGAATATCGCACCAGCCAAGGCCGATACCAAGACAGACAACAATAATAGGGTTTGTCCGCTCATAGAACCCTCGAAGATATGAATAAATCCGATTCCAAAAAATGCCCCTACAACCATTATCCCTTCCAAAGCAATATTTACAATACCGCTTCTTTCAGCAAACATTCCACCTAAAGCAACTATCAGAAGAGGAATTGCAAAATACATAGTTTGCTGTGCTATAAAATAAACCGTACTCATTTAATTATCCTCCCTTTGCTCTGTTTGTTCAGCTTTACCATTAACAAGCGTGCGTTCATCATTAGAGCTCACTGCATTAGAAACCTTAATCGGCACCGGCTCTTCAATATTTTTTTTATCGTTGTTTTCAACAGGCTTGCTGATAAATCTGTTGATTATTTGTTTAAATAATAATGCAAAAGCTCCGCAGTAAATAATTACCGCTATAATCATATCTATAATTTCAGGCACAAAGTTATAGAGCTGTATATTAAATCCACCCACCTCTAAATGTGCTATAAACAATCCGGCAAGAAATATTCCTATGGGATGGGACATTCCTAAAAGCGCTACGGAAATACCGCTGAACCCTTCCTCTGCCAACACATCCAATACATGAATATATTTCCCTGAGCCTGAAAGATATAGAAGTCCCCCTCCTAATCCCGATAGGGCTCCTGCAATAACCATTGATAATATTAAACTCCTCTTTTCATTAATTCCTGCATATTTGCTTGCTTCCTTATTACTTCCGCAGGCTTTTAATTCATAGCCGAATGTAGTTTTCTGCAATACTATATAAATTACTATTACAGCTATTATTACTATAAATATTCCAATGCTTATATTGCTTGTATTAAAAAGCTTATCCATACCTGCCTTGGGCAGTATGGCGCTTTTCAAAACAGGTTTTGTTTGATTTTTTAATGAATCATACACTGATTTCACTATTGACATATTAACAAGGTACATTCCTATATAATTCATCATTATGGATGTTATAACTTCATTAACATTGAAAAATGCTTTAAGTATACCGGGGCCTGAACCCCACACAGCACCTGCAGCCATTGCTCCCAATAATGCAATAAGCCAATGTATTTCGGCAGGAATAAAGGTCCATTTAATTCCTATATAAATTGCAGTAAAGGCACCTAATGTAAATTGTCCTACTGCCCCTATGTTGAACAATCCTGTTTTAAAAGCAAAGCCCACAGATAACCCTGTCATAATAATAGGTATGGCAAAATATATTACTTGAGCCAAACCTTTAGTACCATCTACAAACCCGCCTTTTAAAATCGTAAAAAAGGCAGGAAAAGCATCTTCTGAATTACTTATTAATAATATTATAAGACCAACAAGGAGCCCTGCGACAATAGCCATCAATGAAGACAAAAAGCTGGTAACCCCTTCATACTGCAACAGCCTATTTCTTCTCATACTTATCACTCCTTTTTGATCCGGCCATGTAAAGCCCTAATTCTTCTACAGTAATTTCTTTAGGAGCTAAATCACCTACAATTTCACCCTCATATATAACCAATATTCTGTCGCTTACATCCATTACCTCATCAAGTTCCAAGGATACTAAAAGTACTGCTTTTCCTTGGTCTCTTTGAGCTATTAACTGTTTATGAATGTATTCCGTTGCTCCGACATCAAGTCCTCTTGTAGGCTGTACAGCCATTACAATATCAGGGTCCTTGTCAAGCTCCCTAGCAACTATAAGCTTTTGCTGATTTCCGCCCGACATATTTCTTACTATTGAATCTTCATCTCTTGGGCTTCTTATATCATATTGTTTTATTAATTTTTTGGCGTATTCTTTTACAGCATTAAATTTAATAAATCCGTTTTTTTGAAACCGCGGCTGAAAGTAAGTCTGCAAAACAGCATTCTGTTTCAGGTCAAAATCTAAAATAACTCCGTGCTTATGCCTGTCTTCAGGTATATGAGACATTCCGTCTATACTTTTTTTCCTGACTGATTCTTTAGTAATATCCTTGCCTTTAAATAATACTTGTCCTTCATTAATAGGTATGAGTCCTGTTATTCCATATACCAGTTCAGATTGTCCGTTGCCGTCAATACCCGCTATACAAAGAATCTCTCCTGCTTTTACTTTAAAAGAAACATTATTAACCACATTTTTCTTAGAATTTTTAGCCTTAACAGTCATATTTCTAACTTCAAGAACAGCTTCACCTGTTTTAATATCATCCTTTTCAATGTTAAAATTAATTTTACGTCCCACCATCATTTCTGACATTTGTTCCTTGGTTGTTGTTTCTACGTCAACAGTCCCTATATACTTGCCTTTTCTTAAAACTGTGCAGCGATCAGCTGCTTCTTTTATTTCATTTAGTTTATGGGAGATGAAAACAATTGATTTTCCTTCCTTTACTAATTCTTTCATTATTTTCATTAATTCTTCAATTTCCTGAGGTGTTAAAACAGCCGTAGGCTCATCGAAAATTAATATTTCGCTGTCCGAATACAGCATCTTAAGTATTTCAACTCTTTGCTGCATACCAACTGTTATATCTGAAATATATGCATCAGGGTCGATTCTTAATTTATAACGTTCACTGAGGTCTATTACTTTTTTTCTTGCATCATCTTTCTTTAAAATACCCATATTTACGGTTTCTCTGCCTAAAATAATACTTTCAAGCACCGTAAAATTATGAACCAATTTGAAGTGCTGGTGAACCATACCTATTTTTAAACTGCTTGCATCATTAGGATTATTAATTTTAACAGGATTACCGTTAATTTTTATACTGCCTTTTTCTGCTTGATATAAACCGAATAAAACACTCATCAAGGTAGATTTACCCGCTCCGTTTTCTCCCAAGAGCGCATGGACTTCACCTTTCTTGACATTAAAGTCTACATCATCAAGAGCTTTAAAATTACCGAATATTTTGGTAATATTGTTCATTTCAATTACATACTCCATCTTGCCACCCGCCATTTATAAATATGGAAAGGGGACACACCTCTACTATAGGGATAGTCTTTGAGGGTAAGAGGAATGTCCCCAATATATATGTCCCCAAATATAAGGTTGCTTATAAGGCTTACGCCCTAAAAGCAACCTTTCAATAATAAACTATTGAATTACTTCTACTTGAACTTTGCTTACCGGAATATCTGCCGCTGAAACTTGATCAGCTTCTTTTCCTGAATCTTCAACAACGTCTGCATCGTTCATTATTTCTATTTCTTTAGCCACTATTTTTCCATAGATAGCATCATAGTCAGCTTGTGTAAATTTTTCAAATCTTGAGTTTTCCATTGGCAATTGTACACCTTCAACAGTTGCATCCAATGATACTGAAGTTCCTCCCGGGAAGTTTCCTGCGTAGTATGCTTTTAGTGCATCATATACGGATTTTGAAAGGTTCTTCATTGATGAAGTGATAACTGTTTCAGATTCTGCCGATTGGTCAACGTCTACACCGATAACTTTTGTATCTGCTGCTTCTGCTGCTTTCATTACTGAGTTGCCTACAGCACCGCCGCAAGCAAATATAACTTCAGTTCCTTCATTGTACCAGGAAGCTGCTTTTGCCTGGTTTTCAGGAGTAGCATTGAAGTTTCCAACATATGTGTATTTAATTTGAACAGAGTCTGTTAAACCCAATTCATGTGCTGCATATTCAGCACCTTGAACATATCCGTATCCAAAACGAACAACTGCCGGAACTGCCATACCGCCCATAAAGCCTAACTTAGTATAGCCTTCTTTTACTATGCTGTATCCTGCTAAGAAACCTGCTTCTTCTTCAGCATAGAATATTGAATAAGTATTGCCGGCAATGTCAGGAACCCAGTCACCTGCGTGAGGTACACCATCAAGAATTACAAAGTTTACATCCGGATACTCTGTTTGAACTGTATGAATCGGCACTTCAAACAAAAACCCCGGACATACAATAACCTTTGCTCCTGCTTTAACTGCTAAACCTATAGAGTCAATGTAAGCAGTATCTGATTGCTCAGCCGGTTGATAATATTTGTATGTAATATTATTCTCTTTAGCGTAAGCTTCTACGCCTTCCCAAGCACCTTGGTTGAATGATTTGTCATCAATTGTTCCAACATCAGTAATTAACGCTAATTCAAAAACATTAGCTGCCGGCTCTTCCGGTTTTTCCGGCTCTTCAGGTGTTTCCGGCGTTTCCGGTTTTTCCGGAGCTTCCGGTGCAGGTTTAGCACATGCTGAAAAAACAAAAATCATAATCAACACAAGTGCCACAATGGCCAACTTTCTCCATAATTTCATGATATTAATTCCTCCATTTTTTTATTAATATTATAAATAAACGCTAAGCGTTATTTATCAACTTAACGGCAGAACTGGTTCCTATTCGCGAACATCCTGCGTCAATAAAAGCTTCCATATCCTCTAAACTTCTTATACCCCCGGAAGCTTTAATTTTAACATTATTTCCAATATATTTTTTGAATAATTGTATATCCTCCATAGTTGCACCGCCTGTACCAAAGCCTGTTGATGTTTTGATATAATCAGCACCGGCACAAGTCACTGCATGGCACATTTCAATTTTTTCTTCTTTTGCCAAATAACATGTTTCAACTATTACCTTCAAAATATGTTCACCGACAGTTTCTTTAATTGTGCGTATTTCATCCTCTACCTTCTTATAATCTTTGTTTTTTACATCAGATATATTTATTACCATATCAATTTCATTAACACCGTCATTAAGGGCTTGTACGCATTCTGCAACCTTTGCTCCGGTAGTAGAATATCCCAAAGGAAAACCTACAACTGTGCAAATATTTACTTTTTCACCATAAGCATCATGTATCCTTTTTACGTAATTTGGCGGAACACATACTGATGCAGTATGGTACTTGACTGCTTCATCGCACAAAGTACAAATTTCTTCCCAGGTTGCATTAGCTTTCAATAAAGTGTGGTCAACATATTTCAATATTTCAAGATGTTCCATATTTGCCTCCGTTACCTTTATTAATGATAAGTTTATCACAAAATGTATAATCAGTCAATTATAGATGATTAAATGATTAAATGATTAAGACTTCTTTTCCAATTGAGAATAAGTATAAATAACATTCCTTAACCTTTATATCGGTGAGCTTTTCTACTGCTTCCTTGTATAAGGATACTTGGTCATAATATTCTTCTTTCAGTTTATTGATTTGAGCAGTAATATTTTTTGTTTCGTCAATCTTATCCGTTTTATAATCAACAATTACCGCTTCTTCATCTTCTATGAAATAACAGTCGATTATACCCTGCACAAGAATTAAGTCTTCTTCGTTCAGGCTGTCCAATACATCATTGGCCTTTTTTCTGAATACAAAGGGGGCTTCCCTGTAAACTGATGAAGAATTTATAATCCTTTTTCCGACCTTGCTTTGGAAAAATCCTTCGATTTTTCCAGCATATGTGTTAACAGCTATTTTCGCTTCGGCCTCTGTAAGAAGCTTTTTGTCTTCCATTTGTTTTATGGTGCTAATTAAGCTTAAGCTTTTCAAATCACCTTTTAAATCAACATGCTCCATAACAAAGTGCAGCAATGTCCCTACTTCTGCTCCTGTAATTTCTTTATCCAATAAAAGTTTATTGTTTGCTTCATTATATTTAAATATATCAACCAAGTTTGGAATTTTATATCTTAGTTTTGAGAATTGATTATTCTCCAAGTTCTTAAGCTCTGTTACGGAAAGCTTTGCCGGTACATTTACGGAAGTTATGTACGGATATTTAAAACTTAAACGCCTGCCTATTTCTTCGTAATGAGTACTGTTTTCTATTTTTTTAAAGTCATTCATAGCTGCAATTTTGCTTTCCCTTAAATTTATTTCTTCACTTGCATTTAAGCTTAAGTCGTACCGTGTTATCATTTTTAAACTCCAGTTTTTCCATTGACCGTCTTGCATTATTTCTTTGAATCTTTCAAAATTTATCTTCTCAAACAAACAGCTTGAAATCCAATCCATATATGAAACACCCTTATATACGGCATATTTAGAATAACCTGTTCTCCAATTTCTATGTTTTTGCTCTATATTGCTTACAGTACCTGCCATTATCAACCTGTCTATGGCTCTTGTCATCGCAACATACAAAACTCTCATTTCTTCTGAAATATTTTCTTTTTTAATTTTCATTTTAATTGCAGTTCGTGCCAATGTTTCTCTTTCTATTCTTTCATTAATATTTATATACTTCGGAGCAATACATAGCTCTTTGTGCATCAATATTTTATTTCTTGTATCCTGTAAGTTAAATTGCTTATTGAGTCCGCAAAGAATAACTACCGGAAATTCCAAACCTTTGGATTTATGGATTGACATAAGCCTTACCACATTGTCGTTTTCTCCCAATGTTTTGGCTTGTCCTCTGTCTTCCGAGCCCTTGGCAAGCTTTTCAATATACCTTAAAAACTTAAACAAACCTCTCATTGATGTTTTTTCGAAAGAATAAGCCAAATCAGACAGCATCCTTAAATTGGCCTGTCTCATTTTTCCGTTTGGAAGAGCACCGGCAAAATTGTAATAATTGGTTTCTGTCAATATATCCCAAATTAAATCATTAAGGTGCATATACCTGCTTCTGTAACTCCAGTCATATATCTTTTCCGTAAAGTTTTTTAATTTGGCAGATAATTCCATCTGCTCATTATCATCCTTTGTATATAAAATATATTTACTGAGAGCCCCTATAAAATACTTTTCCTTTGGGTATTTAAGTCTTATTTCCAATAATTCCTCAGTTGTAAAATTACCTATAGGGCATCTCATAACACTTAAAAGCGGTATATCCTGCCTTATGTTATCAATCAGCTTAAGCAAATTAATTACAATTTTAACCTCCAAAGTATCATAGAATCCCTTTCCTCCATCATAATAAAATGGAATATCTTCTTTATTAAGTCTTTCTTCAAATATGCCTGCCCAGTTTACAACAGACCTTAAAAGGATTACAATATCCTTGTATTCTATTTTCCTGCACTCTGTTTTTCCCGGAATGCATATTTCTTCCTTTAATAATTCCTTTATTCTCTTTGCAGCAAACAAAGCTTCCAATTCGGCTGTTTCCATGGATTCAATTTCCAGCTCTATTTCGGTTTTTACTTCTTCGTTATTTTCATTGATATCGCCGTAGTCATCAGTACTATTTTCGTCTTGAGAAGCATTCCTATTGATAATATGAAGCTCAACAGGAGTATTTACAGAAAACACTGTTCCTGTATTTAATGCTGCCTTTTCATCGTATACTACTTCTCCTAATTCCTTTGACATAATATTTTTAAAAACAAAATTAACAGCATTTAAAATTTCATCTCTGCTTCTGAAGTTCTTATTTAAATCAATTGTCCTGTTTACTGTATCATCTGTCAGTTCACGGCTGTCTTTGACATATGTTGTATATTTATTGTTGAAAATACTCGGGTCTGCCAATCTGAATCTGTATATGCTCTGCTTAACATCGCCTACCATAAACAAATTGTTGTCCCTTTTGATTTGCTCTATGATTGCTTCCTGCAAACTGTTTGAATCCTGATATTCATCTATGAATATATAGTTATATTTCTTCCTGTAGTATTCAGCAGTTTCTAAAGATTCTTCTTCTCCCATCTCATTTTTACTTCTTAATATATTTAACGCAAAATGCTCTAAATCATTAAAATCAACTATGGAGCTTTCATTCTTTTTTTCTTTATAAATTTTATCTGTTTTTATGATCAGTTCTCTTAATGCAGCAATTGAGCCATGCATTTCATTAATCTCCGATGCATATTTGTCAAAATCCAAATCATAGGGCAGCTCTTCCTTTATTGAAGAAATAATGCTTTTGTATTTTGCTCTTAAGCTGTTATTGTTTTTTGAGCCGGCAACTTCATTTTGCTTTTCTATATCTACATCCGGATTATCCTTTTCCTTGAAGGAGGCGGCTCTTGGTGCTTTAAATTCTTTTAAGGCTGTCATAAATTCTTTCATATCAGTTTTAAGAAGATGCAAAAGGTTGTCAACCAAATCCATATCCTTTTTTAAAGTGTCCAAATAAAGTACCGGACCGTAAGGCTCATTGCATATTTCAACTGCTGTATTTATATAGTCCTTTGCACCGTCCAACAACAACATAATATAGCTTATTATTTCATCAAACCATTTTGAATTTTTTAATTCTTCTCCTGTGATAAGCAGTTTTTCAACGCTGTCTGAAAGCCATGCAAAAGGGTTGGGAAAGCTTAAAATAAACCTGTATGTAGATTTAATAATTTCACTTAGCTCCTCATCCCCTCTGTTTCCGGTAAACCCTTCAACCAATTTTCTGAAATTTTCATTATCATTAATTTTCTTGTATTCTTCTTCTAAAGCTTCATCCACAGAATCCTGCAAAAGTATGTTTAATTCGCTGTTGTCGCCAACCCTGAAATTAGGGTCAACATCAGCCAAGTGGAAGTTTTTCTTTACAACATCCATGCAAAAGGAGTCAATTGTAGTAATCATTGACCTGTTTAAAAGAGATAATTGTTTTCTTAAATGCTTTACATTTCCTTCCCTGCTTTGAACGGCTTTTACCAGTGAGCTTTGGAGCTTCTTCTTCATACCGGCGGCGGCGGCCTTGGTAAATGTCACAACCAAGAGTCTGTCTATATCTTCGCCGTTTTTTATAAGGGTAATTATTCTTTCAACCATTACAGCAGTTTTCCCTGAGCCGGCTGCGGCAGAAACCAATATATTAGAGTTTTTCAGCTCTATTATACGCTTTTGTTCTTTTGTCCAATTCATAGTGCTTCTCCTCCTGCTGTTTCTGTTTCGGTTGCAACTTCGGGTGTCTGTTCAAAATAGGGTTGGTTTTTTCCGATTAATCGGTATTTGTTTCCCAATGAGCTGTCAAACTGGCAAATACTTATATATTCACAATATGTGCATGGTATTTTTCCGTCGGATTTCTTGTAAGGGTCAATATTTATATTTCCTTCTAAAATACTCTTTGTCATATCCGAACACTTTTTATAAACCATTTCGATTAAATCATTAAAAGCATCTTCCGTTAATCCTTTAGTTCTGTTTTCATAAAACTCACCGTCATTTTTTATAGCTGCAGGTATAATGCTTGAAGTATTGCCAATATTTTTATCCAAAAATTGCACAACTTCTTTGTCTTTTAATACAAAACCCTTAAGCTTTAAACTTTTGAATATTTCTTCTTCCGGCTCCTTTGATTTATTGTCATCCTTATATACCGGATCATTTATATAATAATAAAATATACCGCCGATATGAGGTTTTTTCCCGAATAATTCTTCTCCTTTGTCAATTAAAGCTTTTAAATACACAATCAATTGAACCTGGATGCCTTCTTTAGCATCGTCTAAGTCAATATCATTGGGAGAAGATTTGTAATCAATAATACTTACATACAATTTGCCGTTATTTTCAAAAGCATCTACTCTGTCTATTTTCCCTCTGAGCTTTAAAACTTCCTTAATTTTATCAGTTTCTACCGGTATTTCGATAGGCGGCAAAAAAACTCCCTTCGCCTTTTCATCACTATTATCCACCAAATCAATTTGAAGCTCTGTATACTTAGGTCTGAAGTCGCTTGAATTTAATTGCCGTACAATTGTCCAGCATGTTCTTTTCATCACTCTTTTTATTTTTTCCTTCATATATTTGTTTCTGTGATTAGCTTCAATGGCTGTAACCTTATCTTCCTGTTCCTTTAAAACCTCATCGGTTATTTTAACAGCTTCCTCTTCTGCTCTTTCTCTTTCAAGTAAGCTTATGTCCTTGTGTTCTTCATTTATTTTATTTATGAATTTTTCTACTACTGAGTGATAAATATTACCTAAATCATAAAACTCAATTTTTTGAATTGCTCTCTCTCTTGGTTTTAACACATTTGCCATAAAATATCTAAACTGGCATTCAGCATAACTTTCTAATTTTGAAACTGACATTGTCATATTGTTTTCGTAAATACTTTTTACGATATCAGACTCCAAAGTTTTCGTTGAATTCTTATACTTTAAAGCTTTAATGATAATATCAAAATTTTCTTTGTCCTCTTTTTCATACCATGTGTAAACATCCTTCCAAAGGTTGTCCATTTCATAACCATCTATATAATTTCTCATATTTTCCACAAAGTAATCATAGGTACCGCTGTAATTTGAAACCAATTCCAATTCATCGGCAATACTTAAGTCCGTACCTTCCTTAACAGTAATGAAGATTTTTTTCAATATATCAATGTACAATGATGGCTGCAAGCTTTCCCCTGTTGCCAAGCCCAAAGGATAACTTATGGACAATCTATGGGAAGGGCTTGAAAATAACTTGTAAAGCATGTGTTTTTCTTTAAATGTGTCATAGTCTGCTCCTTTTGTAAGCTTAACATCATTTTCAAGGAGAAGCTCTCTTTCTTCATTTAACAATAAACCTTTTTCAGTATTTTTGGCATCCAAATTACTGTCATTCCCACCTATTATAAATAATGCCTTTGGTTTAGTGACAGCAATTCTGTCAATATCCCCTACTTCAACCTTATCTATTGCAGGCGGAATTATACTTACCTCAACTTCCAAAAGACCGGCTTCCAACATTTTTTTGTAGTCTTTCACAGAAATTTCAGTGTCTCGCCCAACTAATAAAAGCTGCTCAAAAATTTCCATAACATAGTTCCAACACTGAGAATATTCACTGGCCTCCTCGTACTTTTGCATGGCATTGAATGTTTTTACAGCCTTCTCCATCTTTGCTTTTACATTGTGCTTGTCTAAATATTTAAATATAAGCTTTGTTATCTCATTGGCAGTTTTAAGAGCTTTGATTTCTTTTCTTTCAACTTCAAAATCCCCGGCAAATATCTTTCTGTATTCCTCCATGTCATATTTTTTATCCGTATCTTGAATATCATCATCCTTAACAAAAGGCTTAAATTCTTTAAACCATTTTTCTCCTTCAATGCCGTACTGCAGGGCATAATTCTCCAAACAATGCACTTGATTAATATTTAAAGGAGAAAACCCTGTTTTTAAGTATTCAAAAACATTGTCATGCTTAAATTTCCATATAAAAATGTCAAGAATGGAAAGTATATATTTGGTTAACGGATTGTTTAAAATATCCCTTTTTACATCTAAGAAGTAAGGTATTTCATATTGAGCAAATATTCTTTTAATATCTGTTTCATAAGTATCCATATTCCCGACAGCAACCTTTATATCTCTCCATCTGAAACCTTTGTCACGAACCAAGGATATTATATTAGCTGCAGTTTTTTGTGTTTCCGCATATGGGTTTAAAGAAGAGTATATAGAAATATTATCTGTATCATTTTCATATTCTTCAGTATTCAAAGAAAATAGGTTTTTTTCAATTGCTTTTATTTCCGGAGAAGATGACTTGTTATTCTTCACCGATATTATTTCTATATCTGTATCTTGGTTTTTTACGGTAATGTATGTATCATAAATTATTTTAAATGCTTCGAAGTCGTCCTTTTCTTCAAACTCATCAAAATAAGAGGAGTCAATATTCAAAGAAACAGTTACAGACCTTGAATAGTCACAAAGGTTTTTTATTAAATTAAGTCTTTGACGATTAAAACTTTCAAACCCGTCAATCCATATTTTAGAGTTTTTAATAAATGCTGATTCCTTAATAAAAGAAATAAACAAACAAGTTTTGTCTTCTTCGTCAAAATATTTATTGTTGGTTCTTTCATTGAACTGCGAATAAATCAATTCAATATCGGATAACTTGCGCATTAAGCTAACGTCTGCCACTTCTTGGGCTGCTTTTTTCAATGAGAGGCTGTCAACCTGGTTTTGTTTGAATTCAGCAATTAATTCTTCAAACTCCTTTAAAAATCCGCTTTGCTTGTATGAATTCCTGAAAATTTTGAGTTTGTCCTTATTTTCTTCAAATATCTGTTTAAGAAGCATGATCTTACCGAAAACGCTAATATTCTGTACCTTCAAGCCGCCCACTTCTTCCAATATCTTACTCTCAAGTCTTTTAAAGCTTAGGATTTCCACGTTCATAATACCCGGCAAGTCAAACCTCTCAATAATGTCACTTTCTGCTTGATATGTCATGAGCTCAGGAACAATCAATATTAAATTATCTTTAGTTTCTTTAGCTTTTGTTATAATTTCATCATAAATATATGATGATTTCCCGGTGTTTGCTCTTCCTGCAATAATTCTTAAACTCATAAATACCACCTTGCTAAATGTCTACTATATAAAAAATAAATATGATAATTTCATATTATTCTACTAAATTATACAGGAAATCTTCTGCTAAAGCAATAAAAGAAGGGAGCAAATACATTGGTGAATGAGACTTCGCTATCTCATCTTTATTTATGAACCACTAACTTTATAAAACATATTATAATTCAGGAGGGTTGAAAATGAATAATTATTGCTATAATG
>DNNJ01000070.1 GCA_003487955.1 Clostridiales bacterium
GAAGATTGAATAGCGGAGGCTATGCCTGCGGATGTGCCGCCATAAACAACAACATCGTAACTTTTTGTTTTTTGGCCAAAAGAGGTTACAATAAAAAAAGCGAGAATAATGTTTGTCAATAATAATCTCATAATTGTTATACTTTTTAATAAAATAAATGTCTTAATTCGGACGCTTAATAAAGTAATCATTTGTTCTTTATTCAACTTTTTCCAAAAGAATAGCATCTGCAATAATTAATCCTTTAGCACCTTTGCTGATTATTTCTATATAACCATCACCACTATTAAAATCGAATTCACCAATTATTTTAGTATCGTTGGGCTTTACCCATTTTGTTTGAATCCCATTTTTGCTATTTATAATTACATTAAATCCTTCAATTTTTTTAGTAATTACATCCTGATCATAGAGTGGACTGTAAAGAGAAACACGGTATTTACCCTCTGATACTTTAGGTAAATATCTAATAAAATCTGATTCAGAATTTCCGGAACTCATCAAAAAGCTTTCGCCTATACACTTACTCCAACCCAAACCTAATTCAGGATTGAGCTTATTTGTTAACCAGAAATAATTACTTTTAATACAGTTTACGTCCTGATCATCAATTATTATAGATGATTTATTAACTGTTCTAGAAAAATCAACCTCTACTTTAACCAAAGATGGAGAATTAATAAAACTATTATCGTGAATCACAAGATATGCCTCAGATTTTCCCTCCTGTGTATTCAGATTTTCAATGTTTGGTATGAGTTTAACATTCATAGAGTTGTTGGATATATTTTTAACTTCCAAATCAAGCCAGTTATACCCATGAATATAATTTACCTCCAATCGATATGGATAGCGACTACCAGAAAATCCGGCAGAGTTTATAAAGTTAATTGAGATTTCTTGAGCTTCAGTTTCTTTTTTGTGATAGTGTGGTAATGTGAAACTTACAGTATTTGGTAGCATAATTTCAGAATTATTATACGAATCCATTTCCCATGCACGTCTTATAGCAAATGATCTATTATTTTCTTGAGTAACTTTAAATTCAGGAAATTTAGTAGATTCTCCATTTATAACAATATGCTGAGTTATCGTTGAATAATTTACCCCGTCAAATAGGGTTAAAGTAACCGGATAAATTCCAGGATCTTGGTATATATGCATAGGTTTTTGTGCAATAGAAGATCCTCCGTCACCAAACGACCAGTAGAAATCAGGAGTTAATGTATTCAAGCCTACTTTTGAAGTAGTGCCGTCGAATTGAATAGTTTCTCCGGTTACACCTGGGTTTACGGATTTAATTTCTGCTTTTAAAGCGTTTGATTTTTTTTTCTTATTTTCAAGAATCTGCCAGTGAATTATCCAGGGATCCATATAAAACTCCTCAAAGTTAGGCTGCTTCACTTTAAATACAAAATGAGTGTGCGTATGAGACCCTGCTAAAGTCCCGGCACTATATGCATACTTCGTTCCTTTTCGTATTTCTTTAAATTCAGGAACAATCAGTTCATTATGATGGTGTGTCTGAACAATCCAGATATCTCCATTGTCCCAATGTTTTAATGCTCTCCATCTATTATTGTTATGTCCTGATTTAATACTATTAAAGGTATAATTGTTATCGAATGATAGCGGTGCCCATAATGGTGAGTTTGAGGGCATGTTGATATCTAATCCGCCATGCAGATCGGATCCGTAATATGTTCCAAGCCAAGTATCTTCTCCACGGTAAGAGTGTTTCACATCCGGGTAATTGTACGGTAAATTACACCATGTTGTAATTTCTTCCGGACTTATTGGAAGTGATGCGTCATGTAGTGCAAGCCTAACTTCTTTTTTAGGCAGGCAGTCGCCATGATTTTCATTATATAGTCTATCAACACTTTTTACGGCATCAAACCAAATTCTTAAACCATTAACGTTATAAGGTTCATAAAATGACTCTTGTACCGGAACGTATCTTTTCATTTCAAGATCCTGTCCGTCAATATTTATAACGCATTCCATTTTGAATACAGAGGCATCATCATCATTTCCTTGACCAGGTAGTTCAACAGTTGAAAAAATGACTTCAGAATTGCTTTCGATAAGTTTTAAATTTACAATTCTACCTGATTGCAATTCATATTCAATTATATCACCTGCATTCAACTCAACTACGGTAAGTGTCTTTTTAGCTCTAATAGAAATCGTTTCTGCTTTAATATTCAGAATGTTTATAAAAAGAGCTAGTACACAAAAAATAAATAAGGTTCTGTGTTTCTTTAGTAAATTGATAAATTTATAGTCTCTTTTTTTAGTCATTTTTTATGTTTTTACTAATTGTTACTTTTGTGAATTTTATTGCATCAACCAAAACTTCACCCTCCGAATCTTCTGCCAATATTTTCACAAAACCTTCCTTGCCCTCGTTAAAAGTAAACTCTCCAATATTTCTTGACTTGTGAGGCTTTATCGTAAGGACAGTGTCTCCATGAGCATGATGAACAAGTACTTTAATTTTACTTTCGGGGAAAGGAGTTTCATTTACGAATGACAAGTTATAATTCGCTTTTTTAAGTTCTGGAGTAAATAGGGCATATTCACCTGGGTTGTTTCGCCCGCCATTGGTTAAATAAAAATCTCTGTAACCATCAACCCAGTTTTTTAACCTACTACCGACCCAAAAATAAGGTGTTGCATAAAATTCTTTAGATTCATTGTCTATGATTATTACATTATTTTCAGATGCATTAAAGATAACATCTAAATCAACGATAAAACATTGATTGGAGTTTACTGCATTATCACTAGTCACATTCACAAAAGCTTTATATGTGCCAGGTGAAAGATTGGCGGCGTTTACTTTTACTGATAGCTGTTGTTTGTTTTTATCTTGAAATTTAGTAACAGATAGCCAATCGCTACCATCCATATAATGAATGCTTATATTAACATCACGCAATGTTCCACCTCCATTATTAATTACATCAACTATTTTTGCTTCAGGTTGAAGATTTGATTTCCTGGCACCAAATGTAAGATTATGTGGTATATTAGTAATAGTTGCTCCGTAAACATCCTGAACAAAATCTTTTCTTATGTTGAAATTAGATTCATTAGCATATAATGCTAAAAGCGGTTTTGTAATTTTTTTACCATCAACAGTAATATGTTGAGTATAAGTTGCTTTATTTTCGCCATCATCTACAACTAAAGTTACCGGATAGACACCAGGGGCAGCGAATATGTGTTTTGGGTTTTTCACAGTTGAAAATCCTCCGTCACCAAATGTCCAGTAATAATTTAAAGTATTTCGTTTAAATCCGGGTCTGGAACCCTCACTGTTAAAAGTAATAGCTTCACCGGTTTTTGCTGGATTTACAGGTAAAAAAGAGGATTTAATCCATTCTTTTTCTTCTTTGTAGTTTTCAAACATCTGCCACAACATATACCAGGGATCTACTGGAATCTGGGGTATTTCATATTTGAAACCATATTTTTTAGCCAAACTTTCTGACATCATGAAAACTGAAAATTGTGCCGGACGATCATCTCTTCTTATATATAAGGCAGTTTCTTTAGGAACAATTCCCTTTTTACCGTCAACATCAACAATCTCATATGTTGAGTCAAGTTTATTAACTATATTTGCCCATAACATAACTTTATCATCAACCGTGTTAGTAGCTTCATCACGAATCCATAATACGAAGTGAGAGTGTTCTGCCGCCCCCACACCTGTTCCGGCAGCTTCAGCAATTTTTGTACCCTTTTTCAATGGAATATGTTCATCCACCAGATAATTATTTAAATGAGCTATACTGAATTTCCATTCCGAACCATTAGGCCAATTTTTAATTGCAGTCCAATACGCTGCAAAATAATAAGGTTTTGGGGCGAAATCTGTTGAAAGCCATTGATCATCTTTTTCGGTAATATCAAAAGGAGTATACAATGGTACGCTTCTTGGAGTATTTATATCCATGCCCCCGTGAGGTTCTACACCAAAATAAGGACCCATCCACGGGTCATCACCTAGATAGGAATCTTTAATATTATGAAAAGGTTCTTTTATTGGAAACCAAGCTGCCAGATCAGGAGCCACCGGATCAGTTGCGTCACTAACAGCAAATCTTGCGTCAGCTCGTGGTTCACACCAGCCGTGCTTTAGGTTAAAATGATCAAAATAAGTTTTTGTCGCATCGAACCATATACGCATTCCGTTAACCACATAGGGTTCATAAAAAGACTCCTGGGTAGGCAGGTATCTTTGCATTGTCATTTCATGGCCATCGATTAAAACTTTACACGAAAATTCACTTATTGTACCGCCATCAGGTTGTAAGTCATATACTTCATAAAAATCCCTCACATTAGTGCGCATTATTGAGGCATTTGTTTCCAACAATTGTAATATCCTGATTTGCCCATTTTTAATTGTAAATTCTAACTTATCCCCTTTATTTAATAAAACCGGAGTGATTGTGTTTTTAGCTTTTCTCCTTATTATTCTTCCATTTTCCAAATTACTGGATATAGTGATACTATTTATCGTCGTTAGGCACAAAAAAAACAGCGTCAATAAAAAATTATTTTTCATTCAATTAATTTTTATTTTATTATGGATAGTCGTCATAACTTACAGTTTTTACAAATTTACAAACCCTCTTATAATGTGAATTTACTAAAATCAAAAAAAATTGTTTTTGTTTGACAACATTTTATCAGATAAAATTTCAAGAGTAACCTGGTATTTATAATCCAGGTTACTCTTGAAAAAATTATTCATAAGATGGATCTTGTTTCAAAGCGGGTTGTATGTCTAACTGATCTTGAGGTAAAGGCCAATAATCATTGAGTTCTGGGTCATATTTATATCCTTTCATTATAAACCTGTATTTTGTATCATGCTCAATATATTTATTCAAAACCTCATCATCAATTTCCCATCTTCTTAAGTCAAAAAATCGATGCCCTTCTGTAGCAGTTTCGAGTCGCAATTCATGTCTTACTGCTTTTCTTGCATTCTCTTTTGATGAAAACGCCTCATGTCCTGTTGGATATGGGCTTACCTTATAATTTGCAGCAGGAAGATTATAATTTACCTCAACAGGTCTTCCATCAAAAATATACGTCGTACATTTACCCATAACAACTTCATTTATAGCTCTTTCTCTTACCTGATTGATCAAATTTCGAGCTAATTCAAGATCACCGTCCTCGATAGCAACTTCTGCTCGCCAAAGCAATATAAATGCATAACGATATGCTCTAAAGTTTCTATCATTGGAACTTCCTCCCCCAGATCCATGCGTTGAATTGTTTGCCATATAATGCATATATTTTACTGTCATATAGGGACCACCATGAAATTGACTACGTATCCAACTTGCTCCAGCATGAACACCCCAATCCAAAAATGGAATTCCTCTACGTGCAATTGTCCAATCTACTCTTGGATCAAGCGGATGATCTGTTGGAATAAATTCTTGACTACTTGTTTTTCCCATATCAGTTTCTATATCATCTCGTAAATCTTCATCTAAAATTGGAAATCCATTCTCATCTACTTGATATGCCTCAAATAAGTTTTGAGTGGGTTGAAAAGCTCCCCATCCTTTACCTGCAGGACCATTTTGATGCATTAAAAAAGTGAGTTTCAAAGTATTTGATGAACCAAAAACGTCCCCAACGTTACACTGAATTTCGAAAATGGATTCTTCATTGTTTTCTGTAGTTTCTCTAAAATTATCATAGAAATTATCGACCAATTTGAATTTTCCACTATTAATAATATTGTCAAGCAAGGGCTTAGCATCAGAGTATTCATTTTGGAAAAGGTGGACTCGAGCTTTTACAGCCATAGCAGAATATTTAGTTGGTCTTCCAGGTTCATTTTTAATATGATTTTCCGGAAGAATATCAATACAAAATTGCAAGTCAGCTTCAATTTCGTCCCAAACAGGGTGATCATTAGGAACAGAAGCAGGATCTACATCCCCCAATTCTTCAGCCGTTTTTATGTATGGTATTTGCCAAAAAACTCGTTGTAACTTGAAATGTTGCCAGGCTCTTATGAATTTTGCTTCTGCTTCTATTTGTTTAGCTCTTTCGCTCTTTATGTCTTTAGTTAATTTTAAGAAGTTTAACACATCATTTGCTCGTGCAACGCCACTATAAGCACTAGACCATAATACTCTTGGATATGAATTTTCTGCTAGCACTTCATAATTTTCTACTGCATGATAAGCATTTTGCGCTCCAAACCCTGCAT
>DNNJ01000198.1:0-9737 GCA_003487955.1 Clostridiales bacterium
ATCAATACGGAAATGCTGAATTTATGACTTATTTCATTGTAAAATTCAGCATTTCCGTATTGATGATAATAATAGCATTTGATTCCAAAGGCATATTAACAAATATCAGGGTAATAATTTGTTTTTACATTACTTCATTGATAATGGTGGGAATTATTTCTGCTTTATACTATCTTACTTATGATAAATTGACCGTGAATGCAATTATCATGTCCATATTTACAGGGTATGCAGCATTGCATTTCTTTTTTAAAGAAATTAAAGACAGAATTAATAGACATAATTATAAAAGAACTGTGAATGTCAGTATTGGCAATAGCTCAAAGACATTCAGAGGGTACATTGATACGGGCAATGAATTGACAGATCCAATGACCGGAAAACATGTCATGGTTGTGAATATTGATTGCATAAAGGATATTTTGGGGGATGATCTATGTAACAAAATTATGGAATTTTACGATAATAAATGCTATGAAAGCTTATTTGATGAAAATAACAGTATTATTTTAAGAATTATTAAATACAATACTATCAGCAACAGCGGTGAAAACATGGTCTGCATAGTGCCGGATGAAATTGAAATAATAAATAACAATAACAGTATTTTTATTGATGCAATTATAGGTATACATCCTAAAAGAATCAGCATGGATGATTATGATGCACTTTTGTTTAAAAAATTACTTGATTGGGAGATGGAGACGGAGAATGAGTATGTTGATGTATGTTAAAGCTTTCTTCAAAAAAATATTTAACTTTATAATAGATAAGCTCGGTATAGTTAAGGATATCTTCTATATCGGAGGAAGCGATACATTGCCTCCACCCTTGACACAGGAGGAAGAAAAGGAAATAATAAGCAGACTTAAAGATTCAAATGAAGCTAAAACAATTTTAATCGAGCATAATTTAAGGCTTGTTGTGTATCTTGCCAAAAAATTTGAGTCTACGGGGATAAATGTGGAGGATTTGATTTCCATTGGAACCATCGGATTAATTAAAGCAGTGAATACATTTAAGGCAGAGAAAAATATAAAGCTTGCAACTTATGCTTCAAAGTGCATTGAAAATGAAATATTAATGCATTTAAGGCGGGTGGGCAAAACCAAGACGGAAATATCATTAGATGAGCCTTTGAATATTGATTGGGACGGGAATGAGCTTTTGCTGTCTGATATATTAGGTACGGAAGAGGATGTTGTGTTTCGTGACATGGAAAATGAAGTGGATTTATGCCTGCTGAATGATTCAATTCAAAAATTAAATAAAAGAGAATATATGATTATGAAATTAAGGTTCGGCCTTAACAACACCAAGAGCTTCACGCAGAAGGAAGTAGCTGATATGCTTGGAATTTCACAGTCTTACATTTCTCGGCTGGAAAAAAAGATACTAAATAGACTAAAAAAGGATATTAACAAAGCTGTATAAAAAGATAAAGTCGAGGATATAATTTTAAAGGGGGATAATTTCTTTAAAGGGGAAAAACGACGATGATAAACAAAGTAGTTATATGTGGCGTTAATACTTCTCAGCTGCCCACTATAAAGACATCAGAAATGAGAGGTATGATTAAAAAAATCCAAGAAGGTGATACTGAGCTTAGAGAGCAGTTCATTAAAGGAAATTTAAGACTTGTTCTCAGCGTAATTCAAAGATTTAATTCAAGAAATGAGCCTGTTGACGATTTGTTTCAAATTGGATGCGTCGGATTGATAAAGGCTATTGATAATTTTGACTTATCCTTAGATGTAAAGTTTTCTACTTATGCTGTCCCAATGATAATCGGGGAAATCAGAAGATATTTAAGAGACAATAATTCCATAAGGGTATCAAGGTCAATGAAGGATACTGCATACAAGGCATTGCAGGTAAGGGAAAGATTGACGGCAAGCAATTCACAGGAGCCCACAATTGCTGAAATTGCAAAAGAGGTTGGAGTTGACAAGGAAGAAATCATATTTGCCTTGGAGTCTATACAAGAGCCCATATCGTTGTTTGAACCTATTTACAATGACGGGGGAGATGCTCTTTACGTTGTAGACCAGGTAAAGGATGAAAAGAATATAGATGAAAAATGGATAGAAAAAATAACCTTGGAAGACAGCATAAATAACCTGTCGGAAAGGGAAAAGCAAATTGTGGATATGCGTTTTTATAAAGGGAAAACTCAAATGGAGGTAGCGGATGAAATCGGGATTTCCCAAGCACAGGTATCCCGCCTCGAAAAATCCGCACTAAATCAGTTAAAGAAAGGATTCAAAACCTCATAACATATGTTATACTGAGCCCGCTTTTGTTTAGAATTTGGGGACGGACCTTGAAATTTCTGACATTGATAATAAATTGTATGGGAACGCAAGTGCGTTCCTTTTTGTATGTTTGAGCTACCACCACCCAATTGAATTAAAAGTACTACGCTTGAGTTATCCACTATCAACTAATTGTATTGTTGTCAATAGAAAGTTTAACCTAACAG
Source organism: Clostridiales bacterium (assembly GCA_003487955.1). Taxonomy (GTDB): domain Bacteria; phylum Bacillota; class Clostridia; order Tissierellales; family Sedimentibacteraceae; genus Sedimentibacter. The sequence goes on from DNNJ01000198.1 coordinate 2,483, forward strand.
TAGTATGCTTGTATATTATCTTTTTTAAATACAGTAATCTTGTAGCTGTGCTTACATAAATGGACATATCCGGTTTTAAGTTCTTCCTTTTATTTAAAGTATTCTTGTAGTGATGCTCCTCTACAAGATTAAGACGGATATTCTTAAACTGCTCAAAATTTCAATTTTTGTGTGTTTTAAACCTGTAAAACAGGCTAATTAGTTCTTGCTATGCTCAAAATTTCAAGTTCTGTGTGTTTTTTGATGTATGTATCCCCGAATATCCACACAAAAGTTGAAATTTTGAGCATAATTCATGGGAAAACTGCTATTTGCTTAAATTTACTTACACAAAAGTTGAAATTTTGAGCACGACAAACCTTAAGAACTAATTTTTTGATAGAACAGCACATTTCAATAAACAACCAACCGTTACTGCAGCTGCAATTGCACCTATATTTCAATAAAACGGCACATTTCAAAACCCATAAAACATAATAAATCTAGCATTCATGCTTTTATTGGAGCAACGATTCTTTGTAATAAAGATTTTGATATATTTACCATAAAAACAACCGCCTTTTCATTATACAGCACATTATTTGAAATTTAGACATATTAAGTTTCACATGCTCTGCAAATTGCATTTTATCCCAATTATAATGATATAATACTTGATGTTTTACAAAACTCAAAGTATAATTTTTATATGAAAGAATATATGAGTAATTTTTCGGCTGCTTCATTTTGGGATATCCCGTGCCTTGAAACCGTGCTTGATACAGAAATTGATAAAACAAGCAAGGTTAGTTTTAATGTTTCCAACCAAAGTGCAAGGTTCCTTAAAAAAGATAAAATAGTCCATTTATGTGAAGTTGCGTTGCCTACGAATGCAGTAGTATCGAAAAATGGGACAATGGTTGCGTCACCGGAATTGGTGTTTCTACAGCTTGCGTGTAAATTAGATATACATCGACTCATATTGCTTGGTTTGCAGCTTTGTTCGCATCCGCCGGGAAACCCTTCTGAGGCAATTACAACTAAGCATAAACTCAAATCCTTTCTTGCAAAAACACCTGGTCACCATGGTCACCGCAAAGCTTTGCGAGCAGTAAAATATATAGAAGACGGCTCCGCTTCCGTAATGGAATCAATTGCCTATATGATATTGACTCTACCCCATGCTTTGGGAGGTTACGGCCTTGACGGTACAGTTTTCAACCATGAGATAAAGCTTAATAATGAAGCTGCTAAACGTCTCGGACAGAAACGTTGTTTTGCGGATTTATATTATAAACAGGCAAAGTTGGCAGTTGAATATGAAAGCTTCGCTTTTCACAACAGTCCTATGGAGCAAGGTAAAGATGCAATGCGCTCTGCAATACTTGAGAGACAAAATGTTGAAGTAATGCACTTGAGTACAATTCAATTGTATAATAAAGATGCCTGCATGGATTTTGCTTTCAATCTCGCATCTCGTATTGGGAAGCGCATGCAAATACGAGCAAAGGAATTCGACCAAATGCATGGACTTCTCCGCACATTGTTGCCAGTTGGAAAACCGGTTGTTGAATCTGGTGACGGAGAATATTAGGGGAGAGATATGGTTATAAAAAGGTATTCTAACACTGATGAATCTCACCTGTTTGAAATGTTAACAGAAGAGGGTGAAGATTGGAGCGACTATTATGGAGAAAAAGGACATAGCAAATATTTAAAAGCATTGGAATCAAGTTTTACTTACGTAATTTATGACGATAATGTTCTATGTGGCTACATTCGATGTCGTGAAGATGATGGTTTTGGTATTTATGTCTATGATTTGCTTGTGAGAAAATCCTATCGTGGGAGACATCTTGGGGAAAAACTTATGGAACAAGTATGCAAGGATTTTGCTAATCAACCTGTTTATGCAATGAGCGATGTAGACCCGTATTATGAAAAACTTGGTTTTCGAAAGATTGGTGCAATATTTGAAGTTAAAATATAAGCAATATTCATAATCGGATTGTTGTTGTCATAAAGTTTCTATTTAAGCATGGGTCGAACGAATGTTTGATAATGTGTTTTATTTGTGATATATTTAATCCAGCTAAACTATTATTTTATTCAATATTGAAAGTTATAAAAACAGATGATAATGTTTTAGCTCAAGGGTATTCGTATATTCTGAAATTACTTTCATTTTAAGGAGAAATAAAATGTTATCTATTGATAAAATTGAAAAAATATCATATTTAGTTATTAAAATTATTTATGAGAGATTTGAAAATCTTTCTTACGATACAACCGAAAATAGGAATGCTCCATTCCACAAAGCTTTTTTGAATATTTTTAGTGACAATATAACAGATGTTCCATTTTTTATGAGTATGAGCAGTTGGACACACGGATTAAATACCGCATTAAAGCAAACATATTATGAAAATGTGGCGCATATTCTTAGTGATGGCTATAAGAGGGAATATACAGGCAAAAACAATAATCTTTTATTATCAAAAACACAACAACTTTCGATTACTAAAATAATTACAGATTTAAACAATAATCAGAAAGAACCAAATTTAAACAGAGAGAATGAATTATTATTTGAGAATAATTCAGATAAGGACGAATTGGTCAAAGCTATGGATTTTTCCGCTGATGTATTTATAGAAGATGATGATGAAATAACAGCTATAGAGTTAAAGAACATAAGACCAAACTCATACGAAATTCCGGAAGAAAAATTGAAGATATTACAAGGCAAAGCTGCGTTATCTAACGAATTTACTGATAAAAAAATAAACTTTTATATTGGTTTTCCATTTGACCCTACAAATGCAGAGGCTGAAACCGGCTATGATAAACAAAGGTTTATTAATTCTAATATAAATATGAATAAGTATTTTGCTGAGGAAGAAGTATTATTGGCAAGTGAGCTGTGGGATTTTCTTTCAGGCGAAGTAAATACGATGGGAAAATTGTTAGATATAATTAATTCAATTGCAACTTCTGAGTTTAAAAATATTTATGAATATTTAAATAACAATAGAAACAGAGACAAATCATTATATGCAGATTGTTTAATAAAATGGAATTTACAAAAGGAATTAAATTTAATAAACAATGATTCATATATTAAAAGTGCAATAAAAAATAACAACAGCTTGTCAAGAATTTATTGCCAATCAATATTTAAAAATGGGCAATATAATATTCACAGATACAATACTTTGGAGAAATTACTTTAATAATAGATGTTTTATCGTGGAACGCACGGCGTTCCTTTTTGGTTTTTAGGGACTGAGTGTGCTTTTTATTACTGAATGCTCAAAATTTCAAGTTTTGTGTGTTTTTTGCTGTATGTATTCCCTAATATCCACACAAAACTTGAAATTTTGAACAGATTGAAATGAAAAGTAATTCAACCCCCCGACAACCCTTCAACCCCTTCAGGTTGAAAGAATGGGTTGATTTTCATCACATTATAAAGTAAAATTAACGAAGTGCTATAGAACATTAAACTAAAACGAAACTTAAACGTTACGAACAAATGTTTGACAATGTGTTTTCGTTGTGATATAGTTTCAGCAAATGAAGATTATCATGATTGATTAGATAACGGAGGAAAAATTATGACAAACCATAAAATTATTTTTGGCGATAGCCGTTCATTAAATCATATAAAAGACAAGTCGGTACAATTAATTATTACTTCACCACCTTATTGGCAATTGAAAGACTATGGAGTAGAAGATCAAATTGGGTTTAATGATAACTATGAAGAGTATATCAACAATCTAAATCTTGTTTGGCAAGAGTGTAATCGTGTACTTGCAGATGGATGCAGGCTCTGTATCAATATAGGCGATCAATTTGCTCGTTCGGTTTATTATGGACGCTATAAAGTAATACCTATTCGTACTGAAATAATCAGGTTTTGTGAAACATTAGGAATGGATTATATGGGTGCCATTATATGGCAAAAAACTACTACAATGAATACATCCGGTGGCGGTGTCGTAATGGGAAGTTTTCCATATCCACGCAACGGTATTTTGAAAATAGACTATGAATTTATTCTATTGTTTAAGAAATTAGGTACTGCACCTAAACCTAGTCCCAAGCAAAAAGAATTGTCTGCAATGACAAAAGAAGAATGGAACCAATATTTCTCATCTCATTGGAATTTCAGCGGTGTAAAGCAAAATGGACATATTGCTATGTTTCCTGAAGAATTACCAAAAAGACTAATTAAAATGTTTTCTTTTGTTGGCGAAACAGTGTTCGACCCATTTGCGGGAAGTGGCACAACATCATTAGCAGCAAAACATCTTAGCAGAAACTCAATTGGATATGAAATTAATAAAGAATTTGCACCTATAATTAAGGACAAACTTTGTAGTGAACAGCTTTCTTTATATGAGGATGCTTCCGTAATATTTAAAGAAGATAAAACAGAGAGATTACCATCATTTGAGACTTTACCTTATATATTTAAAGATCCGCATAAGATGGATAAAAAAATTGATGTAAAGAAACTTCAATTTGGTTCAAAAATTGACAAAATTCAAGATAGAGGAGAAGAAACATTCTCTGTTAAAGAAGTTATATCACCTGCAAAAATACTATTAAGCAACGGATTACAAGTTAAGCTGATTGGCGTAAAAGAGAAGGAAGGTTTTTCAGAACAAGCTATTGATTTTTTAAAAGATAAATTTAATAAAAGAAGAGTATTTCTAAAATATGACAAAGATAAGTATACTAATGATAATTCTCTTCTGTGTTATGTGTATCTTGATAATAAAACCTTCGTAAATAACCATTTAGTGCGAACAGGTTATGTGGATGTTGATACTGAGTCTGAATATAGATATAAGAATAAATTTATGGAGGCAATAAGAAATGGCAAAGGAATGGGTATTAAATAGTGCAACAAACAGATTTCAACTAAACTTTAAACGAAATGTTGGGGCTACTTCTGAATCAATTAGGAAATGCGCTCCCAAATCACTCGAAGAATGGCAAGATTACTATTTTGAAAATGTTCGTACAAAAGAACACATCATTGAGTTAGGAAAAAAACTTTATGTGAAAATTACGGAAGTTCTTATTGCTGAAATAGATGAAATAACAGAAGAGGATTGTATTAACTATATTAAAGAGTTGGTAATTGATAGGACATACGATGGATACGTTAGAGAGATAAAGACTATTTATGAACAGTTGCAGGAAATATTAAATGTTAAGATTTCACCAGCTCCGGATAAATGGGACAGACTGTATAATGTTGATTTTTATATTGAAATTAATGGAAAATATATTGGTTTACAAATAAAGCCTGTATCACAAGTATCAAGCATACCGCAAATATTTAAGGAAAAAGAAATTCAGCATAATACACATATACAATTCAAAGAAGAATATGGCGGAAATGTGTTTTATATTTACTCATATAAATCCGGTGACAAAAAAATAATTGCAAACACTGAGGTGATTATAGAAATTCAAAACGAAATTACACGCCTTGAATCTCTCTAATATAGATAAAGTAATATGTGCGTATGCCCTAATACCATTATTTGTTGTACAATGTTTGTCATATTTGATAATAGTTGTACATATTTTATAATATATAGGGGTAAGGTGGTGATGTTTTGACTAATTATTGGGACTTAGCTGAAAAGGATGTTGTTAATATAAAAAACGGCGAAGTTATAGGCAGGTTTGACGATGTAGAAATAGATACGCGAAAGGGCAAAATTACAGCTTTTTATATAGAGGAAGCAAGCAAGTTTATGGGAATGCTTGGCAAAACAAAACCTAAGAGAATACGATGGGAAGAAATACTAAAAATCGGCATGGATGTAATAATTGTTAATGTTGATGATGACAAGAATAACAAACAAATTAAGGATATGTTAGAATATCGAGAAGCTTAAGTATTTTAGGGATGGACCTTGGGGTGATTGTTTTAGCACTCAAAGGTCCGTTTCCAGAATCCCTTGTCACCGTCCACTACTTATCAATTTTATCACCATTTGTTTTGCAAATTCTTCTGCCTGGAGGATTGTTTCTATTGAATCGATTTCTGCAGGGGTGTGGCTTAACATAACTTTTTCGTTTATGTTTCCTATATCGAGGAAACTTATTTTTTTGTCTAAAAATAGTTTGACGCATGCTTCGTTTGATGCATTTAAAACTGCAGGCATGGTGCCGCCTGCTCTTAGAGCTTCAAACGCTAAAGATAAGCATTTGAATGTAGATAAATCAGGTTTTTCAAAGGTTAAATTACCAATATCAGATAGAGACAGGCTTTTGTAGCTGTTTTCCATGCGATTTGGATAAAACAGCGCAAATTGTATGGGGATGCGCATATCAGGAAGCCCAAGCTGTGCAATGGTTGAATGGTCAATAAATTCAACTCCAGAATGTATAATGCTTTGAGGGTGAACAATAACTTCAATTTGCTCCTGCCCTATATCAAATAAAAATTTGGCTTCAATTACTTCCAAACCCTTATTCATTAATGTGGCGGAATCTATGGTTATTTTTTTGCCCATTGACCAATTAGGATGTTTGAGGGCATCTTCAACAGTAACGGTTTCAAGGAATTCTTCATTTTTTCCTCTAAAAGGGCCTCCTGATGCAGTCAACAATATTTTATTGACTGCTTTGTTTTCATTTGCCATAAGGCATTGGAAGATAGCGCTGTGCTCGCTGTCAACGGGAAGTATGGGTGCATTGTGTTTTTTTGATAAATTCATTATGTAATCACCACCTGTTACCAATGTTTCCTTATTGGCAAGGGCTATTGTTTTTCCCTTTTTTATTGCTGCAACAGTGGGCTTAAGACCAATCATTCCGGATATGGCAGTAACAATTATTTCGCTCTTTTCATATTCTGCGACGGAAATCAAGCCTTCCATGCTTGAAACGACTTCTGTCTTTATATGGGAAGGAAGCATTTTTTTTAATTTCAGAGCGTTATTGTCATCCATCACACAGCAAAGCTCGGGAGTAAATTCTATTATTTGCTTTTTTAAACGCTCAATATTATTATTTCCGGAAATTGCACAAACTGAAATTTTATCGGAATGTTCACGTACAATATCCAAGGTTTGGGTTCCGATTGAACCGGTGGAACCAAGTATACTGATATATTTCATAATTGCTCCTTATTTTCATGATCTGATACTTTCATATGCTATTTTAACATATTACTATAATGTTGAAAAGATAATATTCAATGATGAGATCTCGCAGTCTCGTTCACCAATTTATAATATTTGGG
>DNNJ01000198.1:9987-11089 GCA_003487955.1 Clostridiales bacterium
ATGACCTACCGCTATTTTTTAGAAAATCATATTTGGGGACATTCCTCTGACCTGCAGGGACTCTCCAAAAAGAAGAGGTGTGTCCCCATACCTCTTATTAATAGGGTTAGGGTATCTTTCGCTATTGCTCAGGATGACAAGACGATGACGATACCCCCGTCCCCTTGTCATATCGAAAAAAACACTTGTAATTGTATCGAGAACAGTATATCATATATCTATTACATATAAAGACGGAGGAATTCATGGCAAAGAGTTATGAAAGCACCAGAAATTTTGAATTGAAGGCTGCTGCCTCAGAGGCTGTATTAAAGGGTATTGCTGATGACGGCGGTTTATTTGTAATGAGAAATTTAGGTGAAAGAAAAGTAGATATAAATAATCTTCTCGAGAAAAATTACATGGAAATTGCTGAAATTGTACTGGGTATTTTGCTTGGTGATTTCCCGAAGGATAAAATTAAGGAATGTATAAGATATGCGTACACGGATAAATTCAGCACACAAGAAATAACTCCTGTTGTAAAGGTAGGAGATAATTATGTGACAGAGCTTTTTCACGGACCTACTTCGGCATTTAAGGATGTGGCCCTTTCAATATTGCCTCATCTTATGACAGCTTCTTATGAAATGAATGACATGAAGTGTGAAGTTATTATTCTCACTGCAACTTCAGGTGATACAGGCAAGGCTGCATTGGAAGGTTTCAAAGATGTTAAGGGAACAAAAATTATTGTTTTTTACCCTGAGGGAGGGGTCAGTCAGATTCAAGAAATGCAAATGGTAACTCAGGAAGGAAACAATACATTTGTTTGTGCAATTGAAGGTAATTTTGATGATGCTCAGACAGGAGTTAAAAATATATTTGCAAATGAAAATTTCAATAGGGAAATGGCTGCAAAAAATAAAATTTTATCATCAGCCAATTCCATTAATATAGGAAGACTGGTTCCTCAGGTAGTTTATTATTTCGTTTCCTATATGAAGTTGGTTGAAAAGGGTGCTGTGGAAATAGGTGACAAAGTGAATTTTGCAGTGCCTACGGGAAATTTCGGAAATATTTTGGCAGGATATTATGCAAAGATATTGGGTCTTCCCGTAAA
>DNNJ01000198.1:11378-21366 GCA_003487955.1 Clostridiales bacterium
TTTATGATAAAAACAGAGACTTTCACAAAACCATTTCACCATCGATGGATATTTTGGTATCAAGTAATCTTGAAAGGCTGTTGTATTATTTAAGCGGTAAAAATAACCAAAGGGTCAAGGAGCTCATGGAAAAGCTAAATAATTCAGGTGTATATGAAATAACCGATGAAATGGCTGAAAAACTTAAGCGTGAGTTTTACGGAGGCTGTGTTTTTAAGGAAGAAGCTCAAAAAACCATTAAAGATATTTATGAAAATTACGGATATCTCCTTGATACTCACACTGCGGTGGCATATAAAACCCTTGAGAACTATAAAATAGATACTGAGGATGATACTGTAAGCGTTGTTCTTTCAACTGCAAGTCCCTTTAAATTTGCCAAAAGCGTTTATGGCTCACTGTTTGGGGAGGCAGATGATGATGAATTTTCATTGATGGAGGAATTGTCCGAAAAAACCAATGTAAGCATACCTGAAAACTTAAGAGGTCTTCAATATAAAAAAATAAAGTATTTTGAAATTTGCAATGTGGATGAAATGCAAGATTTTGTAGCTTCCGCATCAGACGAATAAATTAATGAGGTGAAAAATGGTTAGAGTAACTGTTCCGGCAACTACTGCCAATATAGGACCCGGCTTTGACGTATTGGGACTTGCATTTAAATTGTATAATCAATTTACTTTTGAGAGAATTGAAAAGGGACTGATAATTGAAGGATGCTCGGAAGTTTATAATAATAAGGAAAATTTAGTATATAGCTCGTTTGTTGTTACTGCAGAAAAATTAGGGAAAAAGGTTGATGGACTAAAAATTTCCATGGATACTCATATTCCTGTTTCAAGGGGATTAGGCAGCAGCTCTGCGTGTATTGTGGGAGGAGTTTATGGTGCCAATGCCTTTTACAGCGGAGGATTGACAAAGGATGAAATGTATAAAATTGCCGTAATGATTGAAGGACATCCTGATAATATTTCCCCCTGTGTTTATGGGGGGCTGACTGCATCCATGATTGAAAAAGAAAGACCTTACGCCGTTGGGTACAATATTAGCAGCGAGCTTAAGTTTTTAGCCTTAATCCCTGATTTTGAAACTTCGACTAATGAAGCAAGAAAAATTCTTCCTAAGAATATTGACTTCAAGGATGCGGTATTTAATGTATCGAGGGTTGCGGTTTTATTAAAGGCATTGGAAACAGGCGATATGGATATGATTAACATTGCATTGAAGGATAGATTACATCAAATTTACAGAGGTACTTTAATTCATGAATACGATGATGTAAGAGCAATTTGTGCTGAAGCGGGTTCACCGGCATTGTTTATAAGCGGCTCTGGGCCTACTTTAATGAATATAACAAAAGATGAAAAATTTTCGGATAAAATTAAAGACAGCATCAGCAAATTAAAACACAATTGGGAAATTAAAATGTTTGAAACCGATAAAGACGGAGCTTTAGTGGAAGGATTTTAAACCTTTCTAAGGTTAAAAACGGGTTATTCATAGCAATGACAGGCATGTAATAGAAAATCTTAGGAATAATTAATATTATAAATAGAGGTGGATATAATGAAAAAGTATTTGATTGTCAATAAAAAAATTCTTCCCCAAGTATATGAAAAGGTTATTGAAGCAAGAAATTTAATCAACAGCGGAAGTGTGAAAGGTATAAGCGAGGCAGTTAAAGTTGTGGGTATCAGCAGGAGTACATATTATAAGTATAAAGATTATGTTTTTTCACCCGATGAAAACTCAATCGGCAGAAAAGCAGTAATTTCAATGATGCTAAAGCATGAGAAAGGAATACTCTCAAATGTATTGAATTATTTATCTCAGGAAAATGCCAATATTCTTACCATAAATCAAAGTATCCCTATTAACAACAAGGCATCCGTAAATGTATCATTGGATATTTCTGATTTAAACAAGTCTATTGATGAAGTAATGGCGGATATGAAAAAAATAAGGGGAGCTACCCAAATAAAATTACTATCAGTTGAATAGGTGATATTATGTTCGGATTGGTTTTAGAAGGCGGCGGCGCAAGAGGCGCATACCATGTAGGAGCTTATAAAGCAATAAAAGAATTAAATATTGAAATCGGAGGAATCGCCGGAGCATCAATTGGAGCTATTAACGGAGCGATGATGGTTCAAGGTGACTATGAACTGCTGGAAAAGGTGTGGTTAAGCGTTGATTCATATGAATTGTTTGATATTGACGAAAAGACAATAGAAGACTTGAAGCACTTCAATTTACAGAAAGTTAATTTTTCCTATCTTTTGCATCAATCTAAAGAAATTCTAAACAATCGAGGATTAGACACTTCAAGAATAAGAGAATTATTTGATTATTATATTGACGAAGATAAAATCCGCAGTTCTTGTATTGATTTTGGAATGGTTACGTTTAATCTGACCGATAAGAAGCCGATGGAGCTTTTAAAGGAGGATATACCGGAGGGGAAATTAGTTGATTTTTTAATTGCAAGTGCAAACCTTCCCGCATTTAGAATTGAAGAAATGGACGGAAAGAAATATTTAGACGGAGGGTTTTATAATAATCTTCCCATAGATATTTTGGCAAACAAAGGCTATAAAAATATTATAGCCGTAAGAACATTAGCTATGGGTATTATCAGAAAGGTAAGGGTAAAAGATTTAAATATAACCTACATTCAACCGGTTGAAAGCTTGGGGTCAATGCTTGGCACCTTGGATTTTAACAAGGAAAGGGCTGAGGAATACATTAATTTAGGCTATTATGATGCTATGAAGGTTTTCAAAAAGCTTAAAGGTTTTAAGTATTACTGCATTCCTTTTGAAGGTAATTTTGTAAATATATTGATAGATTTTTATAATGAATACAAAGAAAAGTTATGTTATATCGGACATTTTTTAGGATATGAAGAAGTATGTGAAGACAGAATGTTTTTTGAAAAAATTCTTCCAAGATTAGAATCAATCCTCGATATGAAGGGCAAAAATGATTACCAGGATATATGCATCAGGTTTTTTGAAAGAATTGCCGAAAAGTATGAAGTTGAAAGATTTAAAATTTATAAAGCAGAGGAATTTTTCGGATTGACAATTGAGAAGTTCAGAGAAAACCCTACAGCCTTCATTAAAAATGTACCGAATTTCATTAAACAAAACAGGATTTTATCATTGGCTGTAAAGGATGATTTAATTGTAGAAATTTTCGCAGAATTGTTCATATAAGGTATGGGGCACACCTCTAATTGAGGGATAGTCCCTGCGGGTAGAGGAGTGTCCCCAATTTAGTGGGGGACACCTTTGATGTCCCCTACATTTCAATAATCACAATTATCAATTCCCAAAATAATCAATTATTCCATCAGCTATTTTTTCTGTCATAACATTTTGGAAGCTTATATTATGAATGTTCATTTCTTCCGTAGGGTTTGACATAAATCCTATTTCAATCAATGCAGCAGGAGTGTTTGTTTCTCTTAAAACTTCAAAATTGCGGTCCAATATCCCGTCTCTGTACACTCCGTTAATTGTTATTGCATTTAAATAAATTGCTTCGGCTAAATCATATCCATAGGAGGGGTCTTTGTAATTTATTGTGTTGTAATAGGTTGACAAACCGAAATAATCGCTGTTGTTCAATGAATTGTGATGTATTGAAAGTAATATGTCAGCCCCTAAATTGTCTGCTAACTTGCCTCTTTCTCTGTTTGAAATATATGTATCGCTTGTTCTTGTCATATATACAGCAGCACCTGACTTATTCAAAATCTCCTTTAAATTCCATGCAACATCCAAGTTTATATGTTTTTCAAATTTTCCCGAGTAGCTTATTGCTCCCGGATCATATCCACCGTGTCCCGGGTCGAGAAGTATTACTTTCCCTGATAGTGGGAGAGCTTCTTTTAAATAATAGTTATTGCACCAGCCCACATATCCGCTTTGTGTCACAATCTTATCCCATCCGTTTTCGGCTGCTACTGTTTTAACCATCTCCCCTTTTTTCAAGGTAAAAATTCTATCGTATCCAGCAGAAGGGCCTGTCCTTAAATTTAAGTCGTGGGTAGTTTTCTTATAAATTGCATGCTCCTCTGTATAGCTGTCTATGTCATGAGTTGCAAGCCATGCTGCCACATATCCGCAGCTGTTGTCTTTAAGTACTATTTTATACCATCCGTTTTCTTCCCCAACTACTTCAAATGAATCTCCTCTGTTGCCCTGAGCAATTACTTTGCTGCTTAATGAAGCTTTGTTCCTTATATTAATACTGTCATACAGAAAATAAATTTTCTCTGATTGTTTGTATTCAATATCCGTAAGCCAGCTTGCTATGTAATATTCACTTTTGTTGTATTCAATTATATGCCAGCTGTGATATGTATCGATATACTTTGCCTTGGAACCGGGCTTAAGCTGTCCGACCTGTTTTGAGCTCGTGGCAGGCGATGTTCTTATGTTAATATTGTATTGGTTATTGTTTACTACGTATTTTTCCGAAGGAATTGTAATAAAATATTTCTCAATCCATCCTTGTTTTCCGTCCTGTGTTTCAACCTTGCACCACTCATCCTTTTTTTCTATAATTTCAACTTTAGAACTCATTTTCAAGGTGCCTTTTATTCCTGAGTCAGGGGCGGCATTATTATAAAGAGCAATATTTGATATATTCGTATAGCCTGTTGTGCCATATGCATATATATTTATTAAAAGCAATATAATAATTATTAATAATATGGTTTTTTTCATTTATTACTCCTTTCTAAGCAATATTGTATTCGTAACGAAGAGCAGAATGACGCTAACGCTATGGCATCCCTCGAGTTAAAGCCCTCAGGATGACAATTCGTGTTACAGCAATTACAATAATAGTTGTTAAGGAAACTTAAAAATTGTATTTTATTGGAAACATATTTTAGATTATATTTAAATTATACCATTTTTCGACAGTTTTTCCATTACAGTTACATTACATGAATAATAAGATTGGGAAATTATGCTTGATACTGTAACATAGGTAATATATAATAAGTCTAATAGTGAAGAGGAGCGATACATGAAAATTTACAATACATTATCGAAAACAATTGAAGATTTCAGACCAATTGATGAAAATTTAGTTAAAATGTACACTTGCGGACCTACTGTATACAACTATGCTCATTTAGGAAATTTACGAATGTATATTCATGAGGATGTTTTTGAAAAAACCCTCAGATACTTGGGCTACAATGTTAAAAGGGTAATGAATATTACTGATGTAGGTCACTTGGAATCAGATGCCGATGAAGGCGAAGATAAAATGCTTAAGGGCGCAAAAAGAGAGAATAAAACTGTGTGGGAAATTGCACAGTACTATACCGATGCCTTTTTTGACGATATAGATAAACTGAATATAAAAAGACCTGATGTGGTTGCAAAAGCCACTGACTACATAAATGAATACATTGAGTTTATCAAAGTTTTGGAACAAAAGGGCTACACATATGTTGCAAACGGCAATGTGTATTTTGACATAACCAAGGTTAAGGATTATACAAAACTTTCCGGAATGGATTTAGACAGTTTAAGAAGCGCCGCAAGAGAAGGTGTTGAATTAGATGTTAACAAGAAAAATCCTCATGACTTTGTTTTGTGGTTTACAAAATCCAAATTTGAAAATCAGGCAATGAAATGGGATTCTCCATGGGGAGTTGGTTATCCTGGATGGCATATTGAGTGTTCAGTTATAAGCCTCAGTAATTTAGGGGAGGAAATGGATATTCACTGCGGCGGGGTAGATCATATTCCCGTGCATCACACCAATGAAATAGCCCAGACAGAAAGCTACACCGGCAAGGATTGGGTTAAATACTGGTGGCACGGTGAATTTCTCATTGACAATGAAGGAAAGATGAGCAAGTCAAGCGGAGAATTTCTGACACTTGCACTGCTTATTAAAAAAGGTTACAATCCTTTGACCTACAGATATTTTGTTTTAAATTCCCATTACAGAAAACAGCTTGCTTTTTCATTTGATTCGATTGCTGCTGCTGAAAATGCATATAATAAACTGAAAAGCAGAATCAGCTTCATAAAAGATAATGCAGATGGAGTCATAAAAAATTCTGAAGCTATTAATAAATTTAAAAATGACTTTGAAAATTGTTTAAGAGATGACTTAAATACCGCAAATGCAATAACCGTATTGTATGAAATGCTTAAATCGGAGGAATTAAACAATAATGAAAAGTTAAGCCTTATTGAAGATTTTGATAAGGTACTATCATTGGATTTGTTAAAAGAAGAAGAAAAAGATGAGGTTCATGATGAACTGTCTGCATATATCGATCAAATGATTCAAAAAAGGCAGGAAGCAAAGAAAAATAAAGATTACCGGCAAGCTGACCAAATAAGGGCAGAGCTCTTAGAAAAGGGCATTATGCTTGAAGATACAAGACAGGGTGTAAATTGGAAAAAGATAAATTAACTGAAGAATTTGAAATGTTCAATAAAATAAGCGATAAAGTAAACAGCACAAACATGTATTCACCTGCACAATTAGCGTATGCCGGTGATGCTGTATATGAACTTCTTGTAAGAAGTTATGTTTTGAAAAACCATGATTTAAGCGTGAATAAAATGCACAGGCTTACTGTAAGGTTTGTTAAGGCTAAAGCCCAGGCTTATATCATAAGCAAATTAAAGGATGAACTTACAGACGAAGAGAAAAAGCTCGTCAAAAGGGGGAGAAATGCAAAGGTTACTTCTTCTCCCAAAAATGTTGATTTTATGGATTACAGATATGCGACGGGATTTGAAGCTTTGTTTGGATACCTGTTTTTAAATAAGGATATTGACAGGCTTATGTTTATCTTTGAAAAAGTTATTGAAATAATAGTAGAAAAGGATGACAGCAATTGAGAATAATCGAAGGAAGAAATCCGGTAATCGAGGCACTTCGAAGCGATGCTGAAATTGACACCATACTTATAAATAAGGATGCGGCGCAAGGCTCATTAAATAAAATTTTCGAATTGGCAAAAGAAAAGAATATATTGATAAAAAATGTGGATAAGGCTCTTTTGGACAGATTAAGCGAAAACAAAAGACATCAGGGAGTCATAGCAGAAGCTATGGAATATGAATATAAGGATATTGACGATATATTTAATTATGCCGAAGAAAAAAACGAAAAGCCTTTTATTGTAATTCTTGATGAAATAACCGATGTTCACAATTTAGGTTCAATTATTCGTTCTGCCGAATGCTTGGGTGCCCACGGTGTTATAATTCCCAAAAGAAGAGCCGCTCAAATAAATGGTGTTGCTGCGAAATCTTCCGCAGGTGCAATTGAATATATTCCTGTTTGCAGGGTTACCAATATAGCAGGTACATTGGATAAATTAAAGGAAAAAGGACTTTGGATATACGGTGCAGATATGGAAGGCGAGAAATATATCTATGAAGAGAAGTTTGATGTTCCGGTAGGATTGGTTATAGGAAGCGAGGGTTCAGGTTTAGGAAGACTGGTTAAAGAAAAATGCGATATTTTGGTTAAAATCCCCATGAAGGGAAATATAAATTCTTTAAATGCTTCCAATGCTGCTTCAATTATTATATATGAAATAATGAAGCAAAGGACATGTTAAAATGGCAAGAACCAAGAAGGAATATCTGTTTATAGATGGATACAATATTATAAATCAATGGCAGTACTACAGAGACATATCAAGAAATATTGAAAACTCAAGAAATAAACTTATTGAGCTTTTAGTTGAATATCAAGCATACAAAGGATTAAAGGTAGTTGTTGTATTTGATGCTCATTTGGTAAAAGGAAGTCAGGAAAAGAAAGAGTATGTTTCAGAAGTGGAAGTAGTGTATACTAAGGAGCATGAAACGGCGGACAGCTATATTGAAAAGCAGCTTGATAAAATCGGAAGATATGAAATAGTCCAGGTTGCCACATCCGACAGAGCAATTCAGCAAATTGTTTTGTCAAGAGGTGGGACAAGGCTCACTGCTCGTGAATTGATTTTAGAATTGGAAAACACTAAAAAAGATATTAGGATAAAAACCGAAAAACCAAGTAAAAAAGGAACGAACATCGACCAGATACTGGATACTGAAACATTGAACAAACTTGATAAGATTAGAAAAAAGTTTTAGCATCTTGATAATAATTGATGATTTCTCAATAAGTATATCATTATTATAATAATACAATAATTGATTATAATTTTCTACGATATGAATTGGAGGAGCATTATGATTAATTCTCTTTCTTTATACGGCAATTTAAGGTATGGGCAAGAATATGACCTATATACAGATGGAGAGCTTATAAAAAAATTCAATGTAGGAAATGAACAAGCTGAAAAATGCATGTTGAAAAGATATTTTTATTTGATTAGAAGAATTGTCAACTCTTTTTATATAACAGACGGAAGAAAAGATGATATTCTGCAGGAATCGATGATCGGGCTTTTTAGAGCAATGAAAACCTATGATGAAAATTATGGGGTAAGCTTTAAAACATATGCTGAAATATGTATAAGAAGACAAATCATTTCAGCTCTTAGAAAGTCAGAAAAATATGAAACAGTTAATGAGTTTTCAGTAATTAATTGTTTTGAAAGTGACTGTGAATATGATATTGTGGAGCAAGTGTGTGATGATTCTTTTAATCCGGAAAATATATTGCTTTATAAGGAAGAAAAAAACTACTATATTGAATTTGCATCACAATATTTTAGTGATTATGAAAACTCCGTATTAAAAGAATATTGTAACGGAAAGTCATATAAGGAAATTGCTGAAACATTAAATACAAATTTAAAATCAGTAGATAATGCCCTGCAAAGGGTTAAGAAAAAACATGCTGTAAAAGGATATTAATTACGACATAAACAATAAGCGGATACATAAATACATAATATGAGATTCTTCATGCAGGCACTAAAAATGGCAATGTCATTCAGAGTGCAGCTGTGAAGAATCTCTTTAATTTTCCTATTGATTTATTTTCCGGTTGTTGATATAATAAATCTTGTTAACAACAAGGGTTTGACAGCATGCTTATGTAGCTCAGGAGGTAGAGCACCTCATTGGTAATGAGGAGGTCGGCAGTTCGAGTCTGCTCGTAAGCTCCAAAAAATTTAAAATTTAAATCCGGGAGGGATTGAAATGGCAAAGCAAAAATTTGAAAGAACGAAACCGCATGTTAATATCGGCACCATCGGTCACGTTGACCACGGCAAAACAACGTTAACAGCGGCAATTACGTTGGTATTGAACAAAAAATACGGAACCGGAGAATTTATAGCATTTGATCATATAGATAAAGCTCCGGAAGAAAGAGAAAGAGGAATTACCATATCAACATCCCACGTTGAATATGAAACTCCAAACAGACACTATGCACATGTTGACTGCCCTGGACATGCCGACTACGTTAAGAACATGATTACGGGGGCTGCTCAGATGGACGGAGCAATATTGGTTGTATCAGCAGCTGACGGTCCTATGCCTCAGACAAGAGAGCATATTCTTCTTGCAAGACAGGTTGGAGTTCCTCAGTTGGTTGTATTTTTAAACAAAGCAGATATGGTAGATGACCCTGAATTAATTGAATTGGTTGAAATGGAAGTAAGAGAATTACTTACCGAATATGAATTTGATGGTGACAATATTCCGATAATAGTCGGTTCAGCATTAGAAGCATTACAAAATCCGGACAGCGAATGGGCTGATAAGATTATTGAACTGATGGAGGCCGTAGATGCAACCATTCCGACACCTACAAGAGCTATAGACAAGCCGTTCTTAATGCCTGTGGAAGACGTGTTCTCAATCACAGGAAGAGGAACTGTTGCAACCGGAAGAGTTGAAAGAGGAGTTCTGAAGGTTCAGGATAAGGTACAAATAGTAGGACTTTCAGATGAGCCGAGAGATGTTGTATGTACGGGAGTTGAAATGTTCAGAAAATTACTTGACCAGGCACAGGCAGGAGACAATAT
>DNNJ01000198.1:21561-21764 GCA_003487955.1 Clostridiales bacterium
CAGGCAGGAGACAATATCGGAGCGCTTCTTAGAGGAGTTCAAAGAGATGAAATCCAAAGAGGCCAGGTTCTTGCAAAACCGGGTTCAATAACACCGCATACAAAATTCAATGCAGAAGTATATGTACTAACTAAAGAAGAAGGCGGGAGACACACACCATTCTTTAACGGATACAGACCGCAGTTTTATTTCAGAACAACAGA
>DNNJ01000235.1 GCA_003487955.1 Clostridiales bacterium
GCTGACGGAACGGTGAATAATAAAGATTTACTCGGCTGGATAATAGAGCACAGTTAAGAGCACTTGGATAATAAATAGTTGCAAAGAGCACTCGTCAAGGGTGCTTTTTTTATGCCCAAAAGGTGGTGAGATAATGGCTAAAGAGATCGGGCAACTGAATGTAAAAATCGGGTTAGATTCTACTGGCTTTCAAAATGGTATCAGCGGCATAAACCGGGAGGTGCGCAAAGTCCAATCGAAGTTTAGGCTGGCTAGTGCCGAGATGGGCAAGCACGATAAAGAGCTGGATAGCTTGTAATTAAGATCCGATAGCCTTACTAAACAGACTGAGCAGCGGTAAAGGTACAGGCTTTGGAAGCAGCCCACCAAAAGTCAGTGGAGACCAAAGGCAAGGACGCAAAAGCTACCCAGGACTTAGAGATAAAGCTGAACTGGGCTAAAACTCGATTGGTTCGCATGGAGCAGGATTTGCTCTCCCAGCACTTGAAGCCCATAGGACGATCTTTGCAAGATGCGGGCAAAAGAATGACCGACATCGGCAAAAACTTGTTTATGAAAGTTAGCCGGAGCCCTCGTGAAGGTATGCTACGGAAGATATATCGAGGGAAAAAGAATTTTCCTGGCAACATACAAAATTACCATAAAGAGGGGGTTAATTTTCCTCGAATTAATATTGACGTGGCTAATCTAAAGCCAAAAGTATAATTTTGTACCACGATGTTTTATACTATTTTTAACCGAGAATTCCCTTATCATAACATTCTGCCTAGGAAACCTGGGTTATGTCAGGGAGAACATCGCCTGTTCTGTAGCAAAAGCAAAACACCTTTGCAACTTGTCATAAATAATATTGCATATTAGATTGAATTTATGACATGCTAGAGTATAATATCATTAAAGGGAGGTGGAAGTATGCTTAAATCAGTTGGTGAGCGGTTTAGCGAGTTACGTAATAGGAGTGGGCTAACCCAAAGTCAAATTGCTGATTATTTAAATGTTGATCAAAGCTATATTTCAAAATATGAAAAAAACGAGCGCCAATTTAGCGTAGATATCCTTGAAAAAGCGGCAGCTCTTTTCGGGTGCCCTATTGAATATTTTACTGATGAAACAAGCGAATATGCACCAATACCCTTTGCCCTTAGGGCTAAATCTGTTACTGCTGAGGATTTGGAAACTATAGCCTCGATAAACAAGATTGCTTTAAATTTACGTTTTATGGAAGGCCTACTGAGGGGGGGGGTAAAGAATGAAAGAGAAGATAGAATTAAATGCGGAAGCTATACGTCTGCGAAAACAATTCGGAGAAGATATGGAATCTCCAATAGATATCTTTTCCCTGCTTCATAATAACGAGGATTTGACAATTGTTTTTTACCCAATGAGCGATAGAGTAAGCGGAATGTGTATCAGGGATGGGACTAACAAGATAATCAGTGTCAACTCCGCTTCAACCTATGGCAGGCAACGGTATACAATAGCCCATGAATTATATCATCTCTATTTTCATGAGGACTTTAAAAGCATAATATGCTCAATGGATCTGGAAACAGATAAAGACCCTCAGGAAAAAGAAGCAGATATGTTTGCCTCCTTCTTTCTAGCGCCTTATGAAGCTTTAGCACATTTTGTAAGGAACAAGCTGGGGAAGAAAAAATATTCCCTTGAAATAAAAGATGTAGTAAGGATAGAACAATATTTTGGGTTGAGCAGACAAGCAACTTTGTGGAGGCTGATTAAAGATGGTTATTTAACTTGCAAAAAGGCAGATACGATGAAAACAAAAATAATATCATCTGCGTTAAGGTTAGGTTTTGATAGTAAATTATATTTACCCGCACCGGAGGAAAAACAGTATATCACCTTTGGAAAATACATTAATCTGGTTGAGGAGCTAAAGGACAGAGAACTTGTTTCAACCGGCAAGTATGAAGAATTGTTATTAGACGGGTTCAGAGGTGATATCGTATACGGATTTAGTGCTCAAGAGGAAGAGCAGTATGATTAGCAAGCTGTTTTTTGATAACGATTGCATATCCTCTTTTTTGTGGGTAAAAGAGGAGAGCATTTTATTTAAACTATACCCCGGAAGAATAGTGCTGCCTTCGCAAGTTTATTTTGAGCTTTGCAATCCCAGTATCCGGCATTTAAAGCACAGGATTGATCAGTTATGTTTAAGCGGTATGCTTTCTATAAAAGAAATATTGCTGAACACGGAAGAATATTACTTATACCATGGATTGGCGATTGCACCTCCAGCGGGTGAGAAAGGAATTGGTAAGGGTGAAGCAGCTGCCATTGCCCTGGCAAAAGCATATAATGGGGTTTTGGCTAGTAATAATTTAATGGATGTAGCAGAGTATGTGAAAAAATACAAACTAGAGCATGTTACTACCGGAAAGATCCTAGTGGCTGCACTACAGGCAGGTTACCTTGACGAAACCGCCGGAAATCAGATATGGCGCAATATGATTTCTAGAAGGAGAATGCTGCCAACTAAATCGTTTACTGATTATCTTAAGACGGTTGATAGCTGATAACAATAAAGCCTATTACGACAGTGATAAGGCGACTGATTGAGATGGGATACTGTTATAGATACAGGGGGACGGTTCTCTGTTCTACACGCTTCCTTAACCCCTCAGCAACGGTCGGAAAGAACCAAACAAGCCCCTTGGAGCTAATTAAACTTGGGTTGGGTTAC
>DNNJ01000381.1 GCA_003487955.1 Clostridiales bacterium
GCCACCACGACCGAGACGGTAATTTCCAAGTATACGCTAAGCTTACCGTTAGTGCTCGAAGCCCAAGGCAGCTATCATTGGCTTAAAAACCTCTATTGCCACCTGGGGATGGAAACAGGATTCGCCGACGGTTGGGGGATCTCCAGTTCTCCGCGGCTCTGGACGGGATTGGAATGGAAACCCCGTCATCTTGTGCGTATGGCCGGAGGCATCTCTTATCATGATAAACATTGGGATTATAACGCTCTGTTGGAACTACATCTTTTCTGTCTCTGGGCTAATGTCCAGCTCGGCTGGGTTCATCAATTGGGAGGTTTTAACGCCTCCACGATGCTAGCCCTCCACTTTTAGGCAGTCGTTCACACGGGCTACCACAAAGAAAGTCAGAGCTGGTCGAATTGAACAAGCATTAAATCGTTTTCCCGGCTACCTCAAGCACATATAAAGTAATGAAATTCGCCACTCAAGTAGGACGACCTCTGTAAATTATTCCAGAGGTCGTCCTACTCACAGAACCGCACATACGGGCCTCGGATACGGCTCCTGGTAAACCTCAGTCACTATATTTCGTAATAGTAATGCAAAATGCCGACTTTGAATGTTTCCAGATTAACCATTTTATAAGTGTTAGTTTCCTGATTTTATCTTTGAATCTTTTGATTCTTTTGGGATGTATGGACAATCCGGCTATTTCATGGACTACCTTGAAGCCCAGTGGATGCATGATTTTTTAGGCATAAGCATAGATGCAATAAATGCCTACATCCTTACACTCTCAGGATTCTCCTACAAGACGGTCGAACAGAACATCTGCTCCCTGCGTGCCTTCTTTCGATTCCTCTTTGAGGAAGGCATCATAAGTACCGATTTCGCATCGAAGATGCCTATGGTCAAAGCCAGAAAGCAGACATCCATCCCATCCATATGGACTAAAGAAGAACTGACAAAGCTCATTGAGCCATAGACCGCACAAGCCCTAAAGGGAAGCGCGACTATGCAATCATACTAATTGCCTGCCGGCTGAGGCTACGCTGCAGGGACATCAAGAACCTGCGCATGGGGAACTTGCATTGGGTGGAGAAGAAGCTCTGCTTAAACGCCGGGGTATTCGCAGCCTCACAAAGAAAAAGAGAGAAAGTTTTTTAAAAGCGGATCAGTTTTTTTCTGTTAGTGAATCAATTTTTTCTTGACAATCGCATTTTGGATACTCGAGATAGTTGCTGACGGTTTGCAATTCCTTGGATAATTGGACATGGTATTTCACCATCTAGTAATTTACTATACTATTATAAACATTTGTATCAAATGCCTCTGTCTGGAAAATACCATGTAGCTGATTAGCCGATACCCATGGTGTGTATTCCCTTATCCAGCAATAACCTCGAGCCGGAGCCAAGAACCAGAATTCCTGTTGCATCCCGGGCTTACACAAATCATAAGTTCTACCAGGCAATGCCATCATATTTTTGGTACTGTGCATCAACATACGGGCAATATCAAGATAGTGACTATCATTGGTCCATTTATAGAGTCTAGCATAAGAGACAACGTCTCTCGAACTATAAGTATCAGTGCCAGAATTAGTTGTAGTACAAAGATTCATACCGATCGTTGAAACTCCGGGTTTTACACTCAATTCTGCTGGGTCACCATCAATACGTGATGGAATATTCCATAGATAATACCACGTTTCGTTTATATCAGCTGCAACTTTTGCCCTGTTAAGCCAGGTACTATCATTTGTAGCAGCATACAAATCACAAAATACTTCAATTGCCAGCGCTGATGATTCATGAACTATAACATCCGGTCTATCAGAAGTAGCACCAACGAAATGGTTACTATTGTCGAGGTAATTTTGCCAAGCAAAATTACCAGCATTTATGGCCTTAGTCTTATACGATGTATCGCCTGTAACCACCGCCATTCTCAATAATAGTGGAACAGCAAGCCCTGTCATTGTCTTTGCAGAATCATATACAGTACCAGTTCCAGCATTCCAGGCGCGAGGGAAGCTCCCATTAGTAGCCTGTTGTTTTACAAGCCAATCAACAAAATCTTTGACATATGCAAGCCAAGTAGGGTGATCTCGTCCATTCTCTTTTTCAAACTGATAGGCACGAAGGAATGCATTCATATCATCAGAATAGGTACGCAAATAACATACATTATCTTTAGGATAAAAAACATAATCACTAAAACCGGGAAACGCGTTCAGCTTTCTACCTTCAAGTACTGGCGGAGCTTGGCTAATTCCAATGAAAGTATTTATGATTAAGTCTGCCTGACTGCGAAATTTACTAGCATCTGATCCGCCACGCTTTTGTGCTTCACGTAACAAATACTCTACATTTTCCAAATTTTTACCGATAAATCCTAAATATGCCCGTTTTTCAAGCCCGGCAAGTAATACATCTCCACTCTTAACATCAACAGCACTAAGTAGTCCCGAACCTCTCATGTCGGTAACAACCTGACCTGAAATGAAATCAACCAAAGTACGGCGAACTGTATCAATGTCATATTTAGTTACTTTACTGTTAACGTTTAGCCCTGTCCAAGCATATCGCCATACATTTTTCTGGTAAGTCGTGAAGTCTTCATCGAACCCAAAACGGAGGGTAATGGTATAATTGTGCTGCAATCCATTAGTAACGTGATGAAGCCTCATCCTCCATTGATGATTTCCATGGTCCTCTGCTTTAGCTAACCAATCCTGCCACGTTGCAACAGGGTAGGTAACTTCCCCCTCGCTCCCTGGAAACCAGTAGCCTAACTTGATTGTACTTGAAGCAGAGTTTGTTTGTTCAGCACCAAGTGCACCGAATTGCATACGATTATCATTCACCTCACTACCGTTTATATCATCGCCATCGGCTTTTATAGTTGCGCCATTCGGGGATAGATTCAATAACGTAATTGAGGTGTTATCATTAAAATGGATACCAAACATCGGAGCTGGCAGACGGTCCTCACGAATACGCACAATTCCGCTATACCCACTCCCATATGTGTTGCTGCCGCCAATACAGTCGGCTTTTAAATTGTTAATACTGCCATAGATACATCCAGGGACAAAATAGTTTACACTAGTTCTCGCCCCAGTAGTAATGAAATCCATAGCAATGGCATCCATAAACCTGTCAAATAACCGACTACCCGAAACGGTAAGTGAACGCTGGGCTGTCACAACATTTCCACTGATTGTCCACTTGTCCGTTACATTGAATGTAGCTGCTCCTTTCCAGGGAGATGGAGAAAGAGAACCGGTACACTGAAAGCCTCCCGTGATGTTGGTTACACTACTGTAGCCTGTTGTATACATATACAGAGTTCCAAAATAGTAAGTATCAACCCGGATTGGGTATGCATTGTAAACCGAAGCTTTTCCGATATTATCAATCTTAATACCCCAACTACCATCAGCATTTTGGACTGTTGACAGAATTGGAGACCCAGCCCCAAAGGTCATCGTTCCTGGTATTAATATTAAGAATAGGAACAAGACCACTACTAAAATAACCGGAAATCTTTTTTGTAACGTTTTAAACATAATTGTTACCCCCTTTTGTAAAACCCAAATTTATTGATATAACTATACGAGTTTTGCGGCCTGCGCACAATTCTGGACGCCTCTTTTTTCTCCCGATTCAAACAAGAGTATGTAAACCACTTTCACTTCGTTTAAATATTGATTCCTCCATTCCACAATTAATTTTTAGCTTTAAAGAGGTCTGTTCTTCGGTCGTTAGTTGTAGATACACAATTTAAGGAATTGCATAATTCACTTATTTAAGACTTAACCACAATATATTGATATTCCCACTAGGAATTGTCTAATCTCTAGATTATAGGGTTAGTCCTAAGATATTCGATTTGACAATTCCCTTGAATAATAGTTAAACATTATATATTGTGGTTAAATACAAGTATAGGTAATTATGCGATTCCCTCAATTTTATAGGTTCTCCGAAATCCTTTC
>DNNJ01000073.1 GCA_003487955.1 Clostridiales bacterium
GCTTTTGTCTGGCAACTCCGAAAAGAGAATTAGCAAACTCTACAAAAATCCTGTGTAATCGCGATTCTCATTTGCTTTTAAAGATCATTCGGAGTAACACTTTTTCCAAAATCGAGATGGTACCTTTTTGTGCTATGGGCTTCAATTACCACAATCAAATCACGTAAACTGTCACGGTTGGTAAGTTGTCCGAACACCATTACAAGAAGTTGATCCCAACATGTAAAATGTTTTACATATCTGTTGCTATTATACTTTAAGACAATGGCGTCAAAAACTCGTTGAGGTAAGAATTCTACAATTTGAGCATACATGAATTTGCATTTTGTGCATTGTTCCAGTATAAATAAAAAGGAAAAAAATGAAAATTCAAATCGTCACGCCGAAAAATTGCCGCAAAGTATCGTATATCAATAGATTCAAAGAATATTTTCCAATTTTAGTGGGCCCTTAATGGTAAAAAAACGCTTAAATCAAATGATAAGTCCTTTTGCGGTGTACTCCAGATGGGATTATTAACCTTAAAATGACGTAGGAATTCAAATTATTTTATCTTTGTATCATGAAACAAAGGTGTGAGTTATTATTACTCCTGGCCATGGCGGACAACTTTAATTTTGTCGAGGTAGAAAGAGTAGCGTCGGTTCCTTCAGAGGTGTCAGGATGAACCCTTGGTTCCAAGAGTTTTTATCCGGTAGTTGAAACTCACGACCTTCCCTTTCAGAATAAGGGGCCAACCTTGCGTGTGCCCTGCTAAGCGAAGATCCATGACAGGAATACTATAATCGATGATACTTGCCGGACCTGCGAGTTCGCCACTTAGTTAGAAGTATTGTCTAAATATTCAATTCAAAATCTTAATTAAAACATACAGATTCAATGAAAAACAAACAAAAAAATCAATTACTAAACCGACGGGATTTCGTCAAGATGGCTGGAATAAGTGTAGGAACAAGTATGCTGGGAATTCAACATGCCTATAGCTACAGACAAACAGCAGAACCTCCTCCAGTGATTCAAGGATTTGAAGATACCGGGAATGAGCAAGCAATTGAAAAAACATGGCGGCCTGTCTCAAATCGAAAGGTCCGGGTAGGGCTTATCGGCTATGGGGCTTGTAAATTTGCATCTGCATTTGGTTTTCAAGATCATCCCAATGTTGAGGTGGTAGCTGTCAGCGATCTGATACCCGAACGATGCGCTGAACTTGCCAAGGTGACAAATTGTAAGAAAACATATCCTTCTTTAGAGGCGCTAATCAAGGACGATACGATTGAGGCCGTTTTTATTGCGACCGATGCTCCTAGTCATGCACAGAACTGTATTGATGCGTTGAATCATGGCAAGCATGTTGCCTGTGCGGTACCTGCCGTATGGGGTTCATTGGATGACGCGTATAGATTGCACGAAACCGTAAAAAAAACGGGCCTCAAATATATGATGTTTGAAACATCTATGTTCCATGAAGATCTTTATGCAATGCGTCAACTTTACAAAGCTGGCAAATTGGGTGAGATAGTTTATTCAGAAGGGGAGTATTACCATTACTTTGGCACACCCATTGATTCATTCAATGGATGGCGTATAGGACTACCACCGCAGTTCTACCCAACTCACTCTAATGCATATCATCTTTGCGTAACGGATGAAAGTTTTATAGAAGTTTCTTGTTTGGGTTTACCAAGTATTGTAGATCATTTAAAACCTAAAAACAATAAATATAACAATCCATTCGGTACCGAAGTAGCAAACTTCAGAGCCAGTTTAGGCGGGATGTCCAGGATGGTTGTGAGTTGGGACACACCCGGGTTTGGAGCCGAAGCAGGCAGAATACGTGGAACTAAAGGCTCTTTTTATAATCGATATGAAGGACTTGAAAAAGATTTGCCAGATGTATCCAGACCTCCGCTCCCCACTAGCGTAGGTGCCGGAGGGCATGGGGGCTCCCACGGCCGCCTTACGGATGAATTTATAACTGCTATTCTTGAAGACAGGAAGCCTTTGATTGATATTCATATGTCCCTTAATTTAAGCGTTGCGGGGATTATTGCCCATCAATCAGCCTTAAAAAATGGTGAATGGATGAAAATTCCACAATTCAAAACATGACAACCTGCTTTGAGGTAGTGGAGTTTTTTCCTGAAAAAAGTTGAGTCAAAAAACAAAAATAGGCGGATCGCTTGAATCACTCACAAGTCAATGGCATCACAATGGAAAAGGATGGCAAGGAAGAGGAAACTACCACTTTACAGTATGAATATTTTGATTCAAATCTTACAGAAATCAATGATTCACGTCAAATCAAAATAGAGTACACGCAGCACAAGCAAATTACACTAAAAAAAGGCCCATCATGAAAATTACCAGACTTCTCATTATCTTTATGATTTTGTATTTTACGAAAACAATGGGGCAGAACGCTCAGTTAGTTAAACCGGATTACGGAATAATTGAAAAAGAAATAAACGATACCTCTTCCCGCTATGATTATTCTAAGCTGATGGAACGATTTCAAAAGGGTGATTCTACATTTACTATTGAAGAAAAAAGACACTTATACTACGGCTTTATTTTTCAAAACAACTATTCCCCTTACAAGAGGTCGGAATACGCAGACAGCATAAGAATAATCAGGCAGAAACAAGATCTCAATGAAGAAGATTACCGCAAATTACTTAATTATTCAAATAAAATATTAGAAGACGACCCTTTTAACACCAGCGTAATTTCCAACAAATTAACAGCGTATAAAAAATTAAAGAATGAAAAAGATTTCAGAACAACATTAAGTCAATTTATGACGGTTATCGAAGCCATCCTTAGTTCTGGAAATGGAGCCACAAAGGAGATGGCCTTTTATGTAATAGCCGTTCCCCATGAATACGCTGTACTTAATGTTCTGGGATTCAAGTATGCCGGGAAACAAAGTTTAGTGGAGCACTACGATTATTTGGAGGTAGAGGAAAATGAGTATAAAATCAACGGTTTATATTTTGATATCACCCCTAGCTTAAATTCTTTAAATTCAAAAAAAGCGGATTAAAAGAAAGAAAATTTATTTTAGAAAACAGGGAGGGGATAAATCTTCATCCGCTTTCACATAATTGATTATCATGGACTTCATCATTTATTCGCGCTAGAAAGAAGAATGCCTTGCCGCAACATGGATGAAAAAAAACAGATTAAAAAGAAATATCTTTTCTTTTTTTAAATAATTAAAAAACAGTCATGAAAAAAGCACTCATTTTATTATTTTGTATGTTGCCGGCTTATATTCATGCCCAACAGACCATGTATCCAAAAGCATCTGATATTGCCATCCTTAATTATGATTCTTTTTATTTGAATTGGATGAAACAGGGACGAAAGCCTTTTGCGGGTAAGTTTAATGAAAAAGATATTCACATAACGACAAGATTGTTAATTGGGTCCATAGAAAACTACAATAATTCGTCTCATACAAGGATTAAGTCGTTGATAAGTATGTCAGGGTTCATTATTTTTAACAATAGTTACATTTGTCAGTTTGTACCTTATCTAAGTTCCACAGGAGCGAAAGAAGTTTTTGTAAATTGCGTCAGTAAAGACAGGGTTTCCAACTACGATTGGCATAAAAAGCTCATTATAGCAGAAGGTGGAGGCAACGGTTATTTTCGGGTAATAATAAATTTAGACGATAGAACCTTTAGAAATTTTTGGGTAAACGCACCAATGTGATTGCAATAATTGTTTTAAAATGTAGTAAATTTGAAGAAGTAAGGTTCATCAAAAAAGACCATCCCTCTTGGAATAGTCTTCTTTTCTGGTGACCCCGACAGGATTCAAACC
>DNNJ01000344.1 GCA_003487955.1 Clostridiales bacterium
CCCATTTTAAGTTTTTTTTTCATAAAAAATGATATTAACTAATAATTGGTGAAAAATAAATCCAAATCTACATCTTTTTATCGAACGGACAAAATAAATATAGTCAATCGGAAAAATCCGGAAATTTGCCCTACCCTGTGATAAGTCAATGATAGGACAGATCAACTCACCATAGGATAGGGCAGATAAAATAATTATTCCATTCCAGGATTTTGAACCAAGTTTGGATTACGACGAATTTCATCCTGATGGATTGGGGCAAAATACATCTTATCCAGCCATCTCCTGTTTTCACGACTGGAGAGATCATTTACATAATAATAATAGTCGTAAATCTCTTCATTGTGAATATAAGGCTTCATTGATGACTTACCCGGTTTTAAAATACCCTCCACGATAATTCCTGTCAATGGTTTATTTCCTGCTTCCGGAGCGATCATCCAACGGCGAACATCAAAATAACGGTGTTGCTCATAGGCGAATTCTGCACGACGTTGCTGACGCAGAAAATCACGCATGTCAGCTTGAGAAAATTGTTTTCCACGGATAGTCAGAGTCGATCTGGTATCTTTCAACTCAATACGCCCGCGCAAGATATCCAGCCACTTTGCCGCTTCCTCCAATTCATTCAATTCAATACTCGCTTCCGCAGCAATCAGGTACATCTCGGCTAACCGCATATAGACATGTGGCACGGTTTGTCTAAAATACTGAGCATCAACGGAAGTATCGATAAGTTTCTTTTCATAATAACCTGTCCATGACCCGTTCCAGTCCTCAATAGGTCCCTGGCGGGTATCCACACCCCACATTGAGCGGCGCACTACTCCATCGCGGTATTCAATTTCCACGTCTCCGTTTGTCACTTCATATTTCCCGGCCTGTAGGGTTCCCATAGGTGTCGGGTCTAATGTGGCCGCATCAGCCGGACGCGGACGTCCCCACGTATTTCCATCGGTAGCTACAGTGGCATAAAAGCGAGGTTCACGACCATTATAGGGATTTCCTTTCTGGAATTCTCCGGGTTTGGTCATCCCTTCCGGCATAGTTCCATCCTCGAATTCAAACGCCATTACCAGATCCTGTGTTGGCGTAGTTCCGGCCCAGTTATGATAACCATTCGGCCCATGCCATAATCCCATATTATTCGCAGCACCAATAGAAGTGTGGTAATTACGGACAAACATTTGCTCACTGTTTCGAATATCCGTCATAATAGCTTTGAATTTCTCAGCCCTTTCAGTATTGACACCTCCTCTACAATCAATCAACTCAAATGGACCATCCTCGATCACTTTAATTGCAGCATCCCTGGCGGCACGATAAGTAGCCATACGATCACCGTCGAATTGGTTAACAGCTAAAGTATTTATCGTGCGGTCTGCATAGAGAGGACTGGCAACATGCAATAAAATACGGGCTTTTAAACCGGTTGCCACAAACTTGGTTACACGGCCCCATTCGTTCGAGCCAACAGTTGCCGGAAGATATTCTTCAGCCTTTTCCAGGTCGCTCACAATAAATTCAAGACACTCGCGCATGGTATTACGAGGCTTCTTCATTTCTTCTACTTCTGCCAGTGAAAAATCTTCCGTAACGATAGGTACTCCCCCAAAACCGCGTACAAGTTCGTGATACATATGTGCACGCATATAATAGGCTTCACCTTTCATACGATCCAGGTTAAAGCCAACCTTTTCCGGCACATTGTCAATGTTATTGATGATAATATTGGCATAGCGGATACCCCTATACCTGTTTTGCCATTTAAAAGGATTATTATTATTGTCATACCATTGAAGATTGCTTTGTGAAATAGAAACAGCTTCAACAATATCTTTTTGCCCGTAGTTATGGGTAAAATAAGCATCGTCGGTCAATCCGTCCAAAGAATGTTCTTGAGCACCCGGGTGTATGTTATTGTATAGATCATTTACAAAAGCTTGCGTCAAAGCAGCATCGGTAAAAACCATCTGCTCTGTATAAGAAGTAGAAGGTACGATATCCATAAAGTCCGAACAAGAATTGAGGACAACGGCAAATCCCAAAACGATAATGGTTACTATTTGTTTTATATTTCTCATAATCTCTTATTTTTAAAATGTTATAGATACACCGGCGTTCCATATACGACGTTGTGGATATTCCCGACCGGTATCATTGGCTTCCGGATCTTGTACTTTGACATTATCTATCGTAAATATATTTGTACCATTTACATATACACGCAAATCCTGGATTCCTGCACTGCGGAGAGGCGTTGAATTAAACGTATATCCGATTTCCATATTTTTCAGACGCAGATAATCGGTTTTGAACTGATAGTAGGTATTCTTCTGGTCTGTACCCTGCTTCGCCCAATATTCATTCTCGCGGTTATAAGCACGCGGATGTTCCACCATGGGGTTTTCTTCTGTCCAACGGTTTTTATACATGAACTTATAGTAGTTCCCGGCTTCACCGGCTCTTTCACGCCAAATATAGGTAATACCTCCTGTTGCGCCCTGGAATAATGCCCTCAAATCGAAGTTATTCCAACTGAGACCGGTAGTGAGACCGAATACAAAACGTGGCTCCGAGTTTTTGTCGGAACGGACGCGGTCATTCGCATCAATTTTCTTATCACCATTTACGTCTACAAATTTAATATCTC
>DNNJ01000310.1:0-17135 GCA_003487955.1 Clostridiales bacterium
TGCTTTCTACCGTTAATGAATATTTGTGCTTGTCGGCAATCCACTTGGCAATGCTGAGTCCAAGCCCGGTACCGCCTTCTCTGTGCCTTGCCTTATCTGCCCTGTAAAACCTGTCAAATATTCTTTCTAAATCTTTTTCGTTGATGCCGATTCCGGTATCTTCAACAATTAATATTTTTTTGTTTCTATCGGTTTTTAAGCTTACCGTAACCTTTCCTTTTTCTGTATACTTAACGGCATTATCAATTAAGATTACCGCTAATCTTCGCATCTTGTCATAATCAGCTTTAATTATAATATTATCTTCAATATTGGTTATGAACTCAATATTCTTTTTTACAGCAATTACTTCCATGGTTTGGCACACATTTTCCACTACTTCTGAAAAGGAAAATTCAGAAATATCTAATTTTTCTTCATTATTATCAGCCTTGGCAAGGATTAACAGCTGGTCAATAAGCTTAGCCATAACCCTTGTTTCTGAATATGCATTGTCAAGCCAAATTTCATTTTCATCAACGGTTCCTTCCTCATCGCTTAAAACCGCATCTAAATTTGTTTGTATTACAGTAAGAGGGGTTCTGAGTTCATGGGATGCATCTGCCACAAATTCTCTTTGTCTTTTCCATGTTTCCCTTATTGGAGTTAATGCCTTTCCTGTAAGCATATAGCTTAATACCAATAGAATTAAGGTGCCGGAAATTCCTATCATAATCAGCACCGTTCTTAAGAATGACCATAGTATATCTTCGTTTATGGTATTCTGATAAACCTGCACTACGCTTTGACCGGTAAAATCACTAAAATATTTTGTATAAATCCTATAGTTAAAACGGCCTATTTTTTGCGTTTCATATAAATCTCTTTTTTCTTCAAGAGCTTTCTGCGCAAGGGGCTTGATATCATCCGCTATTTTTATTTCATCTACCTCAGAAAAAATAGGCATCAAATATTGATCATAAACAATATAACATGCATCAAGCCTTCTATTATCCAAAGGATTATTTGGTATATGCTTTTTAAACAAAGTTCCGTTAAAGAAGTATTCCGTATAGGCAGTATTTTTATAGTTGTAAATTCTCAGTGCTTCTGCTCTCATCAGCTCTTTATTGCCGTCTTCAAATACAATCTTTGTAAATTGATATATTCCGGCGGAAATAAAAAACATAAAAAGAATGAGTATGATGCCCATGTATGCGGTTAATTTTAAATGAAGTTTCCTAAACATTATTTCTCCTTAAGCATATATCCTACGCCTCTTACAGTTTCGATTTTTACATTGGTATCTTCAAGTCTCTTTCTTAAATGGTGGACATATATTTCAATATTGCTTTCAAGTATATCTGCTTCAAGTCCCCATATACGGTCAATAATCTGCTCCCTTGTAAAAACCTGCCGAGGTTTTTTTATGAACATTTCCATAAGCATTGCTTCTTTAAGAGGTATTTTATATTCATTGTCTCCTACATACAATAGATAGTTTTTAACGTCGTATTTAATATCTTCGAATTCATATATTTCACCTACAAATTCTGTGCTCTTTCTTCTTGCCAACGCCTTGACCCGAGCAATCAACTCCTTTGTCGCAAAAGGTTTTACCAGATAATCATCGGCTCCGGATTCAAGCCCGAAAACCCTGTCATCAACAGTATCCTTTGCAGTAAGCATTATTACAGGTGTTTTTATACCGTCTTTTCTGATTGTTTTCAATATTTGAATTCCATCTACTTCCGGAAGCATTATATCTAAAACTATTACATCATAAATATCCTTGCCGGCAAGAATTAGTCCTTCTTCACCATCATTTGCAATGTCAACATCAATTTTTTGCTTGTTAAACAGAAAACTCAGTGCCTGTGTGATTTTAACTTCATCTTCAACAATTAATATCCTCAATACAATACCTCCACGTGAGATGATTCTTCGAATTTCATTTTTATAAGTTATGACTATAGTATACCAAAAACCTTAAAATTACATTAATATTATGTATATCATAGTCGAATGAAGCAAATGTTGTCAAGAAAAACAAAAAGGATGCAAAGTCTGCATCCTTTCTTGAATTTCTGATTGTTTACTGTAGTAACTGCAATACACCCTGCGGCTGCATATTAGCTTGTGCAAGCATTGCCTGAGCAGCCTGTGTAAGAATGTTGTTCTTAGTGTATTCCATCATTTCTTTAGCCATGTCAACGTCTCTTATACGAGATTCAGCAGCTGTTAAGTTTTCGTTAGTTACTCCCAAGTTGTTTACAGTGTGTTCAAGCCTGTTCTGCAAAGCACCAAGGTCAGCTCTTGCACCTGATACTGAGTTGATTGCCGTGTCTAATGCATCAATAGCTGCATTAGCACTATCTTGTGAAGCTACACTTATATTACTTATGTTTAATCCGTTTGAGCTCATATCTCCAACATTTAAAACAACTTTTTGGTCAGCGGAGCCATTTGCACCTATTTGGAATGTTAAATCTTTTCCTAATTCATCAACATCTGAGAAAGTGAAAGTATCAGTACTTGTATCATAAGCGACATTTACTATTCCGCCTTCTTTTTTAAGTGCAGCTAATAAATTTGCATTACTCCCATCGGCATCTGCTCCTATAGCAACACCTATGTTTCCATCTGCAACTTTACTTGTTGAATCAGCCGGATCATAAAATTCATAAGTCTTCCCGGCTATTGATAACTTATCACCTTTTATTACAGCTGTTGCTACTATTGTTTTCTTAGCATCAGCTGCTGTTACACCTGCTGAACCTACAACATTATTTGCTGTTGTTGTACCTTCTGTGTTAGAAGAAGCATAAACACTTGCTCCATCTGTTCCGGCAGTTTTTGATTCTAATGTAATAACAGCTCCTTCTCTTGTTACATCAAAGTTTGATGTTATATCAGAATTAGCTTTTAACGCAGCTTCCAATTTTGTTGCAACTTGGTCTGCTGTATCTGTAGCACCTACACTATAATCAATATCAACTACTTTACTTTCTCCTTTTTCATTAATAAATGAAAGTTTGAATATATTAGCAGAAGCAGCATCAGAAGTAGTTGATGATGTAATTGTATATGTTCCTTTTGTTGCTGCAACATCTGCAACAGTAGCTGCTGTAGCAAATTCTGCGCTCATTTCCGGTTTACCTAAAGAGCCATCTAACAAATTAATTTTATTAAATTGTGTTGAATTGGCAATTCTATCAATTTCAGACTTTAAAGCTTCTACTTCCTTATTTAGGTTTACTCTGTCAACTTCATCCTGATACGTACCATTTGAAGATTGAACTGCCAATTCTCTCATCCTTTGAAGAATAGCGTGAGTTTCATTCAATCCGCCTTCAGCAGTCTGAATCAAAGAAATTCCATCTTCAGCATTTTGCTGTGCTTGTTCAAGACCCCTTATTTGGCCTCTCATTTTTTCAGAAATTGCAAGTCCTGCAGCGTCATCGCCGGCTCTATTGATTCTGTAGCCTGATGATAACTTTTCTAAGTTTTTACCTGTGTTTGTGTTATTAATTCCCAATTGTCTTAAAGAGTTTAAGGCATTAATATTGTGTTGAATTCTCATTTTTTACCTCCATGTAATTTTTTCGGGATCCTTCCCTTATTTTTTAGGCTGGTTATTTTCACACCGGGCCCTGGTGCTAAATAATTATTGCCTTTACAAAACATATATCGTATGATTTTTGATTTTATTTAGCCTTTTATAGAAATTTCCTTTTTTATTTATTCTGAATTTCAAGGTCCGTCCCCGGAATTAATAGTCACCCATCATATCCGTAAGCCATGAGCTTTGCATGTTTAACTTATTCAAGCTTTGCTCCAAAGCAGAGAACTGTTTCCAATATCTTTCTCTTTCTCTTTCAATAGCTTTCTTTAAGTCTGCCATCTTTTCATCATGTTCTTCTATTTTTTCAGAAATATAATTTCTATCGGAGGTCATACTGTTATCCATACCTGCTTCTTCTATCAACAAACCTGTAGTTCCGTAAGCTCCTACGTTGTTTATCAATATTGTCCGCAGTTGAACTGAGATACCTGACCTTCCGCTTTTGTCTGCTGCAGTATTTGTAAACAGCCTTGCTATTTCATCGGGATTCTCCAATAGCTTTTCTTTAAATTTAGTTTCATCTAATATTAATTTCCCGCCGGTGTCCATTCTTGCGGTTGAAATCCCTATATTGGATAGTATAAGATTACTTACATCTGTAGCTCCTGACATTGCTCCCCGCATGTTTCTTAAAACGCTGCTCATTTTTCTGTCACCGTACAACATGCCTTTTTTTGCTTCTTCAGTCCAATTTTTAATTTCTTCCTCACTCATTTCTTCCTGCTGCTCAGGAGTTAAAGGTGGATAATCATTTCTTGGTTTTTCACCGGTTTTGGTACTTATTAAGCTTATTATTTCATTATAGTCATTTATAAATTGTTTAACTCTTTCAACAACTTCATCAGAATTGTTTGTCACATCAAAGGTTACGGCATTTGTAAAATCAATTTCTGAAGCCCTTTCGTTCAATTCGATGTTAATTTCATCTATTGAAAAATTAGCGGTGCTTCGTATTATTGTATTTTTAACACCATTTAAAGTATATTCTATTTCAGTGTCAGTACCATTGTTTATATGATAGTCAACATCTTTTTCTCCGAACAAAGCTGCTGCTAACGTTCCATCGCCCCCGCTGATGCTGACACTCTTGTGACTTCCTGTTTCCGCTGCTTTAACCGTAAATGTATCTGTCGTGGAAGAATAATATACTCTTATGCCTGTTTCTGCATTACCGTTTATTTTATTGATTACATCTGTAACTGACATAGTGGTTTCAAAATCAAAGTCAATATCATTTACAGTTAATCGGTATACTTCCTCTCCTTTATCATTTGTAACAGTATTTACATCACCTATACCCAAAAGTCCGGATTCAGCTAAAGTTTTTTTCATATTTAATCTGTTGTAGTCTCCGGATTCAATATTTAGGAAATTGCATAGGTCTCTGCTTATACTGCTTATGCCGAATATATTTGTATCTCCTTCATTAGCTGTAAATGAAAGTTCCGAACCAACACTTATTTTTCCTGTACCAAATGCTTTATTTAATTCCGTTGTTAAATAAGCAGCGATATTATCTTTATTTATACTGCTGTTAAGGTTTATTTGTTTTAAAACACCATTGTACTCAAATGTAATATATGAGTTTTCGTTTGCCAAAATATCTGCTGTTCCTTTTGTTAAAGAGCTTGATTCAACTTCCGATGTTGATGTTGCAGCTTTTCCGACCTCTAATTTCAAATTGTCCAAAACTGAACTGCTCGCAGCTGTTAATTTTACTTCCTTACCTTCTGATGAGCTTATATTAAGTATACCGTCCTCTACAACTACGGATAAATAACTCAGTTCCGTAATTTCTTTAATTTTTTTGTCTAAATGGTCTGCTACGTCAACTAAAGTAATTTGAGTATCTCCTTCATTTTTGTTTCCAAATCCTTTATCTATACTTAAATTATAGCTTTTACCTTCATACTCGATAGTCATTGTTCCCCCGGCTATGGTTGAAGTATAATCAGTTACTCCTGCTGATGTAATAGTGTCGCTGCTGACTCTTTTGCTTGATGCGAAGTATGCTGCTTCTGCAACACTTGTTATGTTGTTTATTGAAAAGTTCTTAATATTTTCTGCATTGCCTGTTACATTTACGTAATTTGATGATGGTTTATACGTATATGATTCAAAAAATGCAGGGCTTAAAATATTATTCTTTGAGCCAAAAGAATAAGAGAAGTATTTGTTGCTGAAAGATAACAGCTTGGTACTTATTCCCCTATAAGCTTCTTGTTTGTATAACAATTTTTGTTTTGCTTGATATTGCCTGTTTATTTTATTTCTGGTGCCGGCTGTCATTTGATTAACTAGCTCATCAGTGTCCAATCCTGACATAAGACCGCCCATTCCTTTGTTTATTGATGCACCGTATAAATTTGCTGAAAGTGATGTCATAACGTCTCCTTTCTTCTATAGGGTAAATTGTTTTACTAAATCGTTAAGAATTAATACTTGTGCTGATAATTCTTCGCTGTTGGCTGCACTTGCTTCTGCTGTTGCCGCATTCTCCTGAACTACCGATGATATTTGTTCAATACCGCTTCTTATTTGATTTACAGAAATAGTCTGCTGTGATGATGCTTTAACAATTTCATTTATCAGCTCATTGGTTTCATTTGTTTTATTAACTATACCTGCTAATGACTTACCTGCTTCGCCTGCTAACGTTGTTCCTTTGTTGATTGCGTTTATGGAATTTTCTATCAATGCCGTTGTTTGTTTGGCAGCTTCCGCTGATTTGCCTGCCAAATTTCTTACCTCATCCGCTACAACCGCAAAGCCTTTGCCTGCCGCACCTGCTCTTGCTGCTTCTACAGCTGCATTTAATGCAAGTATGTTAGTTTGGAATGCTATATCATCTATAACTTTTATTATCTTTCCTATTTCGCTTGATGAATTGCTTATTTCATCCATTGCTGAAAGCATATCGCGCATTTGCCTGTTGCCATGCTCAACTTCCTTGGAAGCCTGCATTGCCTTGCTCCCTGCATTTTCTGCATACTCTGCATTGTTTACAATAGTTGTGTAAATTTCGTTAATTTCTGCTGATAATTCCTCTATTGCGCTTGCTTGCTCTGTTGTTCCTTGAGCCAGTGTTTGTGCTCCTGTTGAAACCTGTTCTGCATTCATATTGATTGAATTTGAGGAATCTTGAATTTTTCCTATTGCATATTTTAATGTATTGGACATATTTAACAAGGAGCTTTTTAATTTAGCAAATTCACCTTCATAATCATTTTTAAGCTCTGTATTCAAATATCCTTCAGCCATTTTATCAATAACTCCGACGCTTTCTTCAATATATATAATATATAATTTTAATCGCTCTGTCAGTTTTCCTATAGAATTTGCCAGTACGCCGATTTCATCGTTGCTATTTATATTAATGTCTACATCTAATTCGCCTTCGGCTAATTTGTTGGTTATATTTGTAATATCCTTTATTGGTTTTGTCATTTTATTTATTGCTACATATATAACACCAATGAGTACAACCAATAATATTACAAATACTGCTGTAATGATTGAAACCAACTGATTTGTATTTAACATGAATTCTTCTCTTGGAAGTGAAGACATTATCTGCCACCCTGTATCTCCAATTTCTACGCTGTTTCCAATGAACCGGTCATAATTATATGTGAACTCTACAACAGACATATCCTTATTAATAACTGATTGGACGATATTATCGCTTAGGTTTATTTTATCAATCTTTTTTAACACGTTATCCTTATCTTTATGAGCTATAATAACATTATTTTTTGCTAACAATGTGAAATATCCTGTGTCTCCCAACTCATATTCACCAACCATTTTTATTAATTTATCAATAGCTATATCGACAGCCGTCAAGCCTATGATTTCATCGTCTACATTAACAGGTGCAGATATGGTTATTATTATTTCACCTGTAATTGCATCAACATAAGGGTTGGTAATGCATACTTTGTTTTCTGTGACTGCTTTATAATATTCTTTGGAAATAACATCATATTCAGATTCCGTATAGACGGTTGGAGATGCTAAATAATAATCACCTTCTGCAATATAAGCAGTAAGAATTATTTCTGAGTCTGCTTTTTGA
The DNA here is from genome assembly GCA_003487955.1 of Clostridiales bacterium. Lineage (GTDB taxonomy): Bacteria > Bacillota > Clostridia > Tissierellales > Sedimentibacteraceae > Sedimentibacter. The sequence continues at coordinate 7,683 of DNNJ01000310.1, forward strand.
ATAGCATCAGTTGTTGCAGTAGCTATCTCGAACCCTTCTGTTATAGGTAATGTGAGATAACCATCTGCATTAATCATAAAATCCTGTAAGTTTTTGTCATGAGCCATTTGCTCTACAACCGTAATATATTTTTCGAAAAAAACTTCTGCCTTATTGCTTACACTTAATGCTGTTTCGTTAAGTATTTGCTTCTTGTTATCTTTAAACCTTTCACTGACGGTTGTACCAATAATAATTCCTGTTATTAGCAATGCTGAAAAACATATAATTAAAATAGTTGTTGTTATCTTTTTGGAAATGCTCTTATTTGTTTTCATAATCCCTCCACGAATATGATAAAATTTTATTATACATGGTTGTCCAATATTGCTATATCCTAATATTTATAACTGCGTTTGCTTCTGAGCGAGCTAATTTTTCCTTAACTGTTTTTAGCTCAGTGTTTATATTTTTACGAATTACGTTATCAATTTCATAAATTTCTCTAAAAACTTTTCTGAGCTCTTTATTTAATTTTCTTGTTTCATCTGTCTCAATATAGTTTGTATTGCTTTTTACTTCGCTTATTCTGTCGTTTATTATATTTACTTTATCAATATATTGCTGTCTTTCATCAATCAATGAATTAACTTTGTTATAATCGGTTATTAAGGATAATTCATTGATAACAGATGTTAATTTTTTTAATTTTTTAGCTGCATTCAGCTTATTTTTTAATAACTCTTCCATAGTACACCTTTAATATTTCTTTCTCGCAAGTTTATCTGCTTCAGCCCATGTATTTCGAAACTCCTTAATAATCGGCAATATCTCATCTATATGTTTCGTTGAGCTTAATGAAGATGCTTTCATAATTTCTCTATTGAAAAATAAGTACATATCAGATAGCTCTCGAGATACCTGATATTTATCATCCAGTGCGGCTATTAGATAATAGAATATATGCCTTGCTTTTGTTAAGCAAATGTTTGCACTATCATAGTCTTCATGCTCCATTAATATTTTGCTTTGATTAAGTTTTTTAATTGCCTCATCGAACAAAAGAATCAGCAGCTCACCTCTTGTCATTGTATTTACTGAAGTATTTTTGTATTGCTCCAATGTATTTAACATATTCTCTCCTTTTCGCTTAATATTGCCGCCATATCAGCAAGTAATCCGCCGTGTCCCTCTTATTTTTATCTTACCTATACTATCGTCAGAAATTTTATATTGTTAAATGTTTTGTTAAAATTTCAGAAATATCTTCTATCGGTGCCTGCACCGTAACAGCTCCGATATTGAATGCAGCCATCGGCATTCCATAAACAGCAGATGTTTTTTCATCTTGCCCGATTGTATATGCTCCCGCTTTTTTCATATTCAAAAGACCTTCTGCCCCATCTTTGCCCATTCCTGTAAGAATAATTCCTACTGCTTTTTTACCGGCAATCTCCGCCGCTGAATTAAAAAGCAAATCAATTGATGGACAATATCCGTTTATCTTCTCACCTTTTCTGCAAGTTACATAGTAACCCTCATCATCTTTTTTAAGCATCATATGCTTGTCCCCGGGAGCAATTAATACGCTCCCCTGTTTTACTCTGTCAACATCAAGGGCTTCTCTCACTTCCATTTTGCATATTTTATTAAGTCTGTCAGCATATAACTTTGTAAATCCGAGAGGCATATGCTGAGTTATAAGAATTGGCGGAAAATCCTTGGGCAATTCTTTAAGTATTTTGATAATTGCCTCGGTGCCTCCTGTTGAAGCCCCTATTACGATTATTTTATTTATTAACATAGATTATTCCTTTTTGTATATAGCTGGTTTTATATAATGATATTTTGATTGAGCCCTTTGTATTATTTCAGCATGTCCAATCATTAAACATCCCCCCGGCCTTGTTGCGCTGTATAATTTGTTTACAATATTATTTTTAGTTCCCGGATCGAAATAAATCATTACATTTCTTAAAAATATAACATGATACCTGTTTTTTTCCTGCACCGGAGTCATTAAATTAAATACTTTAAATTTGATATGTTTCTTGATTTCAGGTATTACCTGATATTTATTATCGCATAGCTTTATGAAATATCTTTTTATATATGATTCAGGAAGCTTACTAATGCTGTCTTCCGAATATATTCCTTCACGTGCTTTCGAAAGAACATTTTCGGATATATCCGTAGCATTAATGCGTATTTTCCATTGATTAATTTTATATTTGAAATAATCATCCAATATCATTGCTATGGTATAAGGCTCTTCTCCTGATGAACAGCCTGCACTCCATATATTTAACAGCTTTGCTTTATTAGTTTTTTCTTCAAATGGAAGTATTGTATCTACTAAATATTGAAAATGTTTTTCTTCTCTGTAAAAATATGTGTAGTTTGTTGTCAGTTTGTTAACAAGCATTGTTTGCTCATCGTTGTTGTTTTTTACACTTTTCAAATACTCGCTGAAGCTGTTCATTCCCTTTTTTTCAATTAAATTAGATAATCTCCCCTCAATTAATATCCTTTTCTTTGAAAGGTCTATTCCGTAATTTTTATTCATGTACTTCACAAAATCTTGAAATTCGTTATCAGTTATTTTCACCATATCTAAGCGCTTTCTACAAGATTTCCTACATCTAAGATTAAATTAATACTTCCGTCACCTAATATTGAACAGCCGTAAATTCCTGATTCCTTAAGGTTGTACTTGTTTAATATTATTGGAAGGGGTTTAACAACAACTTGCTGCTCTCCTATTATTTGATCAACAAACAAACAGGCACTGTTGTTACCTGATTCTACAAATATTAATATACCATCTTCGATATTTGTAATATCCGTATTAATGTCGAAATATTCATGCAGTCTTATTATTTTGTAGCATTTCTCCCTTATCAGTATCATTTCTCCATGTTCAGGATTATGAATAATTTCATTTTCTTTGGCTTTAAAGGATTGATGAATACACTTAATTGGTATTATGAATTCAGAGTTTCCTGAAACTACCTGCATACCTGATACTATTGTTAATGTAAGAGGAATTTTAAATGTTATTATGCTCCCTTTTCCTTCATTGCTTTCTAAAACAACCGTGCCTCCCGCCTTTTCCACATTTGATTTAACTACATCCATTCCAACGCCTCTGCCTGAATATTCAGTTATATCTTCATTGGTGGAAAATCCCGGAAGCATTAATAATTGGAATGCTTCTTTTTGGGTATATTCGCTTACGGGTTTGTACAGCAAGCCTTTGGCTTCTGCCTTTTCTAATATTTTTTCAGAATCAAAACCTCTTCCGTCATCTTCTACGGTAATGTGTATTTCACCTCCTGTATTAAACGCCGATAATATTATTTTTCCCGCTTTATCTTTTCCTGCACTTATTCTTTTTTCTTCTGATTCTATACCATGATCCATTGCATTCCTGACAAGGTGCATAATCGGGTCTGAAATAAAATCTGCTATTGTTTTGTCTATTTCAGTATCCTCGCCATTTAATATAAGCTCAACATCTTTGTTTAATTCCTTTCCCATATCCCTTACAATTCTATGCATTTTGTTAAATGTGCCCGAAATAGGAACCATTCTTAAAGACATTACAATATCCTGCAGTTCATCAGTAAGCTTTCTCATTTGTCTTGTAGATTTTTTAAAGCTGTCTAAATTTAATCTTTTTATTTCTTTATCTGATTCAACCATGGATTCCGCAATAACAAGCTCACCCACAATATCTACCAGCTTGTCAAGCTTTGAAAGATTAACCGTTATTAAGCTTTGCTTTAAATGTTTTGAATTTGTTGATGTAAGCTTATTATTTAATTCAGCGGAGCACATTGTTGAATGGCTTCCAATAGTTTCATTTTCTTTTTTATCCTGTACATCTTCATTGTATTCAAATACTGTATAGTTTTTAACATTTAATGCTTTACTGACTACTCCTATTGCCGCATCAAGATACTCTGTATTCACATATACAAAAAATCCGTTTTTAATTATTTCTTGTGATGTTTCAGGAATGTTTTCAATATTTTCAGGTTTATATTCAAATTCAATACCTGTTTCTATCAATTGATTGACTATAATGAAAGCTCTTAAATTTTCCATGCAAACTTCATCATCAAACATTATTCTTATTGCATATTTGCATTCTTTTTTTCGATTGTCTTCTTCATTTTCTTCAGTTATTGCAATATTTGAAGTCAGGTTCTCAATTTCGAATATTTCTTCTTTAGTTTCTTCTTTAATTGTGCCGAGGAAGAAAATTATTTCATTTTCTAAAAGGTCTAAGTCTGTCTCAAGTTCAAGCCCTTCTTCTACTTTGACTATTTCTCCTTTTATAAAATCTGTAATTTTAAAAACTAAATTTACAAGCTCTTCATTATACTTTTGGTCTATTCCATTTTCCCTGATATAATAAAACAAATCTTCAATTTTGTGAGAAATAGTCATTATACTATCAAATTGCATCATGGCAGAGGAGCCTTTTATAGTATGCATAGCTCTGAATATTTCGTCCATGCATTCTTTATCAAAGCTTAAATTACTTTCTGCCTTTAACAAAATATTATCTAATAGCTCCAATAATGAATTTGTTTCAAAAAGATACATATCGAGAACAGAATCTAAATTATTATCCATATTACGCTCCTTGTTGGTTTCATATCTTTATATCGTCCCTTTTTATGAATTGTTAAGCTATTATAATTAAAAAAAAATTTAATTTTTGAATAATACTCTTATTTAATTTAATTTTGTGCCGATATATAAGGAAGGTGGAGAATACTATTTTTTTTATACAGGAGAGCATATTGAATAATAATATAAGTGTCAAAACCAATAATCATATAAGCGAAAACATTATCAATAAACCTAAAATTAAAAATGATGTGCCTTTTGATATAGCTGATCCGACTAAGGTTACAAAGACGCCTGAGAAAGATTATGAAGCTCAAATCAGACAAGAGCTTTTCAATTACAATCCTGATTCTGTTTTTGACAAGTTTATTAAATCATTGCAAAATTCTCCTGTTTTATATGAAGAAGCTAAAAAACTCCTTTTAAGCAAGCAGTTTGTTAACAATAATATTAAAAACGACCCGGTATTAAGCGTACTTTTTAGTTCTTTTCTTGACAATATTAAAATGAATGATACTGAAATATTGGAATTTCTTAAATTTCAGCATGGAACATACACTAAATTTCAAGGTGAATTTTTTGATATGCTAAGGACTCTTTTAAGAAACAATCCTGATAATAAAGGGCTTCAAACGGTTTTAAAAAGTTTCTTAAGAAGCTATGACTGTTTTGTATCAGTGAAGGAAATAAACAGCTCAATTAACGCAGCTTTTAAAAACATTGAAAAAAACATCCCGGAAATGTTAATAAAGCCTTTTAATTCACTTACACAAAAATTTATTTACGATAATACAAATGCCATGGAGCTAAACTTGGAGCTGTTGAAAAATGAAATTCTGCCCTTCATTGGAAGATATGTTTCTAAAATGAATGATTTTGGTATTATGAGAAACTATGTGTCTGTTTTGGTTCACAACTTAGTAAGATTGGAATACGGCTCGAAAATTAATTTTTCCGGTGAATTGGAAAGTTTGTTTGAATTTTTAAAGTATAATTTTCGGTTTGATGAAAAACAAATGGAATTATTAAAAACGTCTTTAATAAACACTTATGAAGCAAAATCAAATATTAAAAACAATTCTATTGAATCATTTTTAAAGCTGCTTGATAAGGGAATAAGCGAAAGTGAAAATGCGGTAACTAAAGGGTTAATGGGAGATATGACTGAGTCGCTTTTATTTAGTCAAAATGTTAATATTCCTTTACTTCATATGTTTTTACCTTTAAATTACAAGGGAATGTTTATGTTTTCCGAAATATGGATAGGCAAGGATGATGACAGCCATAGTAATAAGAAAAACTCAGAATATCACAGTCCATATAAAGTATTTATAACCTTTGATATACAAAATTTAGGATATTTTGAAACAACTTTAAAATTAAAGGACTCCGGGCTATCTCTTAATATAAATATACCCGGCAGTTTATCAGAATTCACTGAGAAAATCAAAAGCGATTTAAACTTTCTATTAAGTAAGAATAACGTTGTAATAGAAAGCATAACGGTGCAGGAATGCGTTAAAGCCAAACGGTTTAGCGAAGTTTTCACAAATCTGACTGAAAGGAATAATGGTGTAGATGTCACAATTTAATAATAAATCAAATCAAGCTGTTGCGCTTAAATATAATGCAGCTAAAAATAACGCCCCTGTGGTAATTGCTTCAGGCTCGGGTTACATTGCAGACAAAGTAGTGGAAATAGCCGAAAAGAATGGGGTGCCGGTATATAGGGATTCCTCATTGTCAGTTATGCTGTCTCAACTTGAAATAGGCAGTGAAATTCCTGAAGAGTTATTCAGCTCAATAGTAGATATTTATGTTTATTTCCTTAATTTCAAAATGCCCGGCCTAAGGGATGAGGCTTAAGAATAATTTGATAGACATAGGAGAAATCATGATTGATACTTACAAAATAGTAAAAATATATGATGAAGATAATAAACTGATTGGAAAAGGCCATTTGTTAAGTTTAAATGCAGATATAATAAAAATCAAAGGTACCAAGCTGCCGATTTTAAGTTTAGAATCAAAGGTCATTATTGAAATTTATTATGAATTTTCCGGAATTGCTACATACTATTGCCGGACTATATTAGCATCCTATAATCAGCTTAATGCCCATATAGTAAAAAAGGATCCCGTTATTGAGAGAAGAAACTCATTAAAGATTCGAACTGACTTATCCTATTATGTAAGAAGTCTTTGCAGAAATAATGCGGACATAACAAGCAGTTATCCAAGAATAAAGATTAACATGCTTAATTTAAGTTTCGGAGGCATGTTGATTTCATCAAATATTGAATTGTATATCAATGATGTCATAACCTTCGATTTTATATTTGACGATGAGCCTATGCTGTTAAAAGCCAAGGTAATAAGAATTGATAAAATATATGACAATATTACAAAAGATTTGATTTCATACAATTATGGCTGTGTTTTTGAAGACTTGCCTTCATATTACGAAGATTTAATTACCAAATACTTATTTAAAAGGCAGCTTAGTTTGTATAGGGATAAAAAGGAGCAAGAATGAAAAAGATTACAACTTTATTTATTACTCTAATAATCTTAAGCAGTTTGAATATATGTTATGCAGCAAACAGGAATTTAAAAGGCAGATTTACTGAAAATGATGTATCCGGAACTAATTTTAAGGAACTCACCTTAACTCCCTATTATGCTGATACAGACGAAGATGCTGAAGAAGACACTTACTATATATATTTACCCACCGGTTATTTTGTTGAAGGAAAAAGTGCTTCCTATGTGGCAGATAGAAATGGAAGTTATCCCTTTACAGTTTATGACGGAAATACTAAAAAAACCTTTGTTTATAAAGTAGATAATATTGAAGCACCTGTGGAAGATGACAAAAAGAGTATATTTGCAGACTTTAAACTTATGTATGATTATGAAAAAAAACAAGTATTTTTGAACTTGAAGACTGATAAGCAAAGGACAATAACCACACCTCAAGGTACAACTATTATAAATGAAATAAATTATTACATAAGTAAATTAGTAAACAATGTAGAATATGATTTGTCAATTACAGTGGATGAGGTGCCCTTTAACTATAAAATTATAAAATCCGGAGAATTTTATCTGTTAATTTATGTTTCACCGGTTAATTATAATGACTACAGTACAATTGCAGAGTATTTCGGTTATAATTTTACAAATAACGAAGTTTACACTGCATACCCGTCAAAGGATATTTATGATGACAACGGAAATTATAAAGTCTTGGTTAAATCAAACAGTACTCAGCATCTTTTCAATATTAATATTTCAGATATTGACTACAGAAGACCATCAGTTGAAACTGAATTTTTTGAAAATAATATTTATTTACAAATAGAAGATGACTTTGAATTAGATTATATTATTACTTACGATGGTAAATATGTGGACATAAGCGGTAAAAAGGCAGAATATAAACATCCTGATGAGATTATATATAATGGTGAGTATATCTTTACAGTTGCAGATAAAAAAGGAAACAGAACTGTTGAAAATGTTGTAATAAAGTCGAAAAGAAAATTAACTACGACTAAAAGCAGGCATGCAATTGAATTAGATGTTCATGACTATAAATATACTGAAAAATTATTTGAAAACAAAGGTTTGAAATATAGTAAGACTGATGATGATATTATATTATATGAAAATATTCTTCCTGCATATATGAATGGTAAAAATGCTGAACAATTTAGCCCGGATGCTTCAATTACAAGGGCTGAGATGGTTACAATATTCTGCAGATTGAATGATTTGCCTTATGATAACAGCGCTCATTTAAAATCAAAGTTTACTGATATTAACAATCATTGGGCAAAGGATTATATATCGATGGGCAGCAACAAAAGATATGTTTCCGGATATAAGGATAAAACTTTTAAACCTGATAATTACATAACAAGAGCTGAATTTTGCCAAATGCTTACTAAAATAAGTGCCTATAAGTCTTTATTAAATTCTATTCCGGCATCAAGCAACGTCAATTATATTGACATACATGGTCACTGGGCTGAAAAAGAAATAATAAAAATTGCCGGCAGAAATTTGGTTCTTAGCAGCTCAAATAGTTTTCATCCTGATGACCCAATTACAAGAAGTGAAGTTATTTATGCTGTGAACACTCTTTACGGATTTAATCCAAGTTATTCGGAATTGGCATATATAAATTCCCTGTACAATGAATACTACAATTTTAAAGACATTGACAAACATGAATACTATTTCCACATTATTATATCTGTAATTGGTATGTATAGAGAAATAATTGATTAATCAAATATTAAAGGAGTACGGAAATGTTGATGAATTATATGGAAGAAATCGTTAGCAGATATCTTGACAAGATTTTAAAGGATCCCGAGTATGCATCAATATGCAAATGTAATTTTTGCAAAGATGATATTAAAGCAATGGCGTTAAACAATCTAAATCCATTTTACATCACCACTAAAAGAGGGGAAGTATATGCCGAATATTCATCTTATGAAATCCAGCATCAAGCAGAGATAATCAAAGAAGTAATCAAAGCAGCAGAATTTGTATCATTACACCCAAACCACTAAGATGCCCTAACCCAATTTCTTCGACCGAAAGGGAGAAAGAAATTGTTGGTAGGTCATTCGCAACGAGTGCCAATTTTGTGCGACGATAGGAGCAAACAAAATTGTGCAACGAGACTGCGTGGTATGGGGACACACCTCTTATATAGGGATAGCCTCTGGGGTAAGAGGAATGTCCCCAACCCTGTGAGTGTCCCCATTAGATTATTTTCAATTCTTTCCCGAATGACTTAATTGTTAAATTTCCGTT
>DNNJ01000310.1:17242-17768 GCA_003487955.1 Clostridiales bacterium
CGAGTGCCAATTTTGTGCGACGATAGGAGCAAACAAAATTGTGCAACGAGACTGCGCGGCACCAGTGTCCCCGTTAGATTATTTTCAATTCTTTCCCGAATGACTTAATTGTTAAATTTCCGTTGGTACTGTCAAAAAATATGGTGCGGCCGTAGTTTTCGCCTACATCTTCGGCAATAAGTCTTATTTTTAATTTTTGCAATGTTTCTTTTGCAGCAGCAATATTCTTTTCGCCGATGCTCCCGATTGTTGAGCTTCCTTTAATATCGAACATTTTAGCTCCACCGGCAATTTTTGCAGTCATTCTTGACTTCATGCCGCCTAATATTTCCATTTGTCTTACCATCTCGGCAATGCCCGTATCTGCATATTTTAAAGTTTCACTTTTATTGCCATTCTTGTTATATGATAACATAACGTGTGCCATTCCTGCTATTTGTGCAATGCAATCAATTATGCAAATACCAACACAGGAGCCGAGGGCATATGATATTAGTATTTCCGGCTGAGCTACTATTTTCATATC
>DNNJ01000340.1:0-1268 GCA_003487955.1 Clostridiales bacterium
ACAGGTGTTTTTCCTCCGCCTCCCGGTGCATCAACAACAAATGTAGGTACGCAGAAACCTGAAGTATGCCCTCGCAAGCTTTCTATTATTTCAATACCCTTTGCCACAGGCGTCCTGAAATGTTCAATTCCAAGTGAAAGGTCGCATTGATAAATATAATATGGTCTTACTCTATTCAAAACAAGTTTATGAACCAGCTCTCTCATAATATGAGGACAATCATTAACTCCTCTTAATAATACTGATTGATTTCCTAACGGGATACCTGCATCAGCTAATTTTTTCAAAGCCTCCATCGATTCAGGAGTAAATTCTTTCGGATGGTTAAAATGAGTGTTCAGCCAAATCGGATGATATTTTTTAAGCATATTTACCAAGTCGTCTGTAATACGCTGCGGTAAAACAACCGGTGTTCTTGAGCCTAAACGTACAATTTCCACATGTGGAATTTCCTGTAATTTGCTGATAATATATTCTAATTTTTTGTCAGATACTAACAAACAGTCCCCGCCTGACAGCAATACATCTCTTACTTGTGGAGTATTTCTTATATACTCAATACATTTGTCGATATTTTCCATTCCCACTTCATCATCGCTCTGTCCTGCAAATCTTCTTCTTGTACAATGTCTGCAATACATCGAGCATTGGTCGGTTATCAAGAACAATACCCTGTCGGGGTAACGGTGAGTTAATCCCGGTGCAGGTGAATCTTCATCTTCATGCAGCGGGTCAAGCATATCTGCTTCACTTCTATGTGTTTCTGCAAATGTAGGTACAGCCTGCATTCTTATTGGGTCTCTCGGATCATCCTTATCCATATGAGCTGCATAGTATGGTGTTATACCCATTCTGAATTTTTCCAATACCTTGTTGATATCTTCTTCTTCTTGTTTTGTAATGTTAATTATTTTTTTTATTTTCTCTACAGAGTCTATTCTGTTTTCTACCTGCCATCTCCAGTCATTCCACTCTTCCGGCTTAACGTCTTTCCAAAGCTCAATTTCATTATAATAAGCCATTTTCCTACCTCCTTAAATACTATAAACAAGCAACATATGTCATTCACCGAGTGAATGACATGTTGCCTATTTTGATTTATTTATTTATGCATATAATTTTGTGAATAATTCTCTTAATCCTTTGCTTTCCCTCATTACCTGCAGTGCCGTTTCAGAATGTCCCTTTGTATAACCGTTTCCAACTATCATGTTGATATCCTTACCCACACCTTCAGCTCCTAAGGCCGCTTTTGTAAAGCTTGTAGC
>DNNJ01000340.1:1507-2631 GCA_003487955.1 Clostridiales bacterium
CTGAAGAAGTAAACAGTTCCTTCGTCTTTTGCAGCAAGTATTGCAGACATTTCACAATTTGGTCTTGATACGACACTGATTACCAAGTCACATAATTGTCCGTCTGTTGCTTCCATAACCTTTTCGTATACTTCAATTGCATTTGTGGCATCGCCTGATATTAAAACATCTGCCAATCCAAGTTCTTTTACTGTATTTAGTGATACTTCCCTGTGAGCCCAGCATATTACTTTTCCTGAGGGACCTGCCTTCTTCTTTGCTTCATATAAGCATAAAAGTCCTGATTTGCCGCCTCCGCCAAGAACTAAGACAGTATCTCCTTCTTTGACTAATTTCTGAGTTTGTGCCGGTGCTCCTGCTACATCAAGCACTGACAAAGCAAGATTTTCGGGTATATCATCCGGAAGTTTTGCATAAATTCCGCTTTCAAATAATATTGCTTTTCCTTTGATATCAACTTGGTCAATATCTTTTCTGACTTCCAAAATTTCTTCAATTTTCAATGGAGTCAGTGACAATGATACCATTGTTGCTATTTTGTCTCCAACCTCCAGCTCAGTCTTTGTTTTTAATGCAGGTCCTATTTGTTCAATAGTACCAATTAGCATTCCGCCTGAACCTGTTACAGGGTTTTGATGTTTTCCCCTTTCAGCAACAATACCTTTCATAATTTCTTTGATTTTTTCTACATCTCCGCCGGCTTGATCATTGATTTGTGTGAAGCTTGCCGAGTCAATATTTAAAGTCTGCACATTGATAAGAATTTCGTTATCAAATATTTCCATCGTGTTGTCAATTTTCAAAGCCGGCTGTGGTAACACTCCTTTAGGTTCAATCACTCTGTGTGTGCCATACGGGTTTCCTTTTTTCATAGTGCCTCCAGAATTTCATTAATTGGGTATGGGTTGAATATTGGGTATATTCAACTATATAATAAGCAAAATTTGTGCCAATTATCCAAGAATAAATAAATAGCTGATTTCCAACATTTTCTTGAGAAAAAGGTTTTCAATAATCAGTTAAGTGCCGAATATTCAGCTTTTTGTATTGATGAGCAAATAAATTTATGATATAATTTATTTGAATATATGATTTAGGTTAGTCATTCCTATGAATAACCCGTT
>DNNJ01000167.1:0-5813 GCA_003487955.1 Clostridiales bacterium
GAATAGCAGCAAGCAGAGAGGCAGAGTTTATTACCCATAGATTTTATTGTTCATACTTTCCCGAAGTAATTCCCGCAGGCTATTCGTTATGGCTTGAAGGGCAGAGATACAATATTAAGTTTATTCAAAATGTAATGTCGATGGATAAACTTCTCCAAATAGACTTGGAGTTGATAGTATGAGCGATATAAAATGGTATGGCAACGAGGTAAACGGAACAGTTGACGCGGCTATAGAGCAGTTTTTAGAGACGGCAGCGCTTGTCGTAGAAGGGGAGGCTAAAAATAGATGCCCCGTAGATACTGGCCATTTAAGGAGAAGCATTACAAAAGAGGTAGACAGGAAAGAAGCCAGAATAGGAACTAACATACACTACGCCCCTTATGTAGAGCTAGGTACGGTAAAAATGGAGGCACAGCCTTATTTAAGACCCGCTTTGGACGAGAATAAAAATAAACTAGGCGATTTAGCTCAACAAATACTGGATGCTCATCTTGGAGGTGGATAGTATGTTGGAATTAGATTTGGCTAAAAAGCTTAATGAAATAACTGAACAGAATTATCCCCTCAAAGCACCGCAAGGAGTTATTCCCCCTTATTTGACTTATGCTAAAGTCAGTAATAGTAGAAAATATATACTTAGCGGCTATAGTGGGGATTCAGAAGCAAGGATGCAAATTAATTGTATAGGAAAAACGTATTCAGAAGCCAAACTACTAGCACAACAGTTGATAAAAACGCTTGAAGCATGGCCTAACGCAAATAGCATACAGTCTGTTTTTAACGAAAACGAAATAGATATGTATGATGAAGACACGGGCTTTTATCAGATTCCTGTAGATTTTATAATTAATTATAAGGAGGTAAACTAATATGGCTTATGGTGCTTATGGTACAATTTTAACCCGAGGGGCAGCAGAGACTCCGATAGCTGAACTTTCTAAGATAGGCAGCCCTGTACTTAAGGTAGATACAATTGATACAACCAACCACCAATCTGAAGGTGGTTTTAAAGAGTTTATAGGCGGCTTAATAGAGGCGGGGTCGGTTCCCGTAGAGGGGAATTTTATTTCGAGTGACGCCGGACAGATGGGGCTACTTGATGACCTGCTAAGCAAGACTATTCAGGACTTTTCGATTAAGTTTCCCAACGGCGCGGCATGGACGTTTAAAGCTCTTGTAGAAGAATTTAGCACCGGCGAGGCTGATGTCAACGGGTTATTAACCTTTAAGGCAAGCTTAAAGGTTAGCGGAAAGCCCACCCTTGGAGCGAGCCTTGCGGCTAATCTTACTGACTTAGTCGTAACAACCGGAACACTGGTTCCTGCATTCGCTGGAGCATCTAAAGAATATGTCGTCAATATAGCGTCAACAGAATCATCGGTGACTATTACCCCTACTTGTTTGGCCGCCGATAGTATTTTAGTTGATGGAAATGTAGTAGCTTCAGGGGTGGCTTCAAGTGCAATTACCCTTGGTGCTGCAGGCTCAATTAAAAAAGTATCTGTCGTTGTCAAGCAGGATGGCAAGACCGATAATGCCTATGTTCTGCATCTGACTAGAGCAGCTAATTAGCGGGAGGTCTATAAATGTCTATAATTGAAATAGAGTTGGACAAGCCGAGAGAAATACGTTTTGATTTTAATGCTATTGCAGATGTCGAGTTGGAAACTGGCATGGGTATAGGCTCTCTATTTAGCGAGACAAACATTGGTTTTAATACATTCCGGGTCTTACTTTGGGCAGGGTTAAAGCATGAAGACAGAGGCATAACTAAAGCTAAAGCTGGGGAGCTTATAGGAAATTACTTAAAGAATGGCGGCTCGTGGACCGAGTTAGGCGACAAGATGTTCGAGGCAATTGAAGCAAGCGGAATAATGGGAAACTAGATGGGGGCATTTATCGCCCCCTTTGTAATTCTTGGAATGATATTGAAAAAATAGCTTATGGAGCATTGCGGTTAAAACCTAATGAGTTGGGAAGGTTGACGTTTTATGAGCTCAATAATTTAATTGAAGGATATAATTTCCGTCATGAGCAAGAATGGTTTAGGCTAAGATGGGCGATATGGCATTTGGGAGTATTGATTAGAACGGATGATTATCCTTCTTTTAATGAATTTGTAAAGCCGGCAAAACAAGAAACTGCAAAGCCTATGACAAATGACGAAATGTATAAACAGGTAGAGCAATTAAATAAGATATTTGGTGGAACTTTTGTTGCAGGAGGTGAATAAGAATGCAACTAGCTGAAGCTTTTGTACGAATTACAGCAAAAACAGATGAATGGCGGAGAGGCGTAGCAGAGATACAGTCGGAGACAACAAAGTTAACTCAAAGCGTGAGCGAAAAACTTGAAGCAACAAGTAAAAAGTTTGAAGCTGTAGGCAGCAAGCTAAAAGGAGTAGGAACAAAGATGTCTGCAGCAATAACGCTACCTATAGTAGGAGCCGGGGTTGCATCTTTTAAGCTTGCTGCTGATTTGGAGGACGCCTTGGGCGCTACTGACCAGATATTTAAGGGTTCGTCTAATACAATGAAAGAGTGGGCGGCTGGGCTTGAAACTTATTACGGAATAGCTCACGGCGAAGCCCTAGAATATTCGAACATGATGGGCACTATGTTGATGAATATCGGCGGTTTAAGCGAGGAGGAGGCTGCTAAACAGGCACAAACATTAATTGAGCTTGCTGGTGATTTAACTGCAATGTATGGAGGGACAACATCTGATGCTGTAAGAGCATTAACTGGAGCATTAAAAGGTAATAATACAATGTTGGACAATTACGGGATGGCAGCTAATGATGCTCTGGTAAAAACAAAAGCAATGGAAATGGGTTTGATAGGCGAGAAAGAAGAGTTGTCTTTAGCAGCAAAACAGGCTGCAACATTGGCATTGATAATGGAGCAAAGCGGGGCAGCTCAAGGTCAGGCTGCAAGAGAAGCAGATGGTGCATCAGGCTCTATGCGTGCTTTGATGACTGAAATAAAGAACCTAGCGTCCTCTATTGGTGATATTTTATTACCGATAATTACACCGCTCCTCGGAAAGGTAAATGAATGGGCACAAAAGTTCAAAGAGTTAAGCCCAGAGACACAAAAGACAATAGTAATGATTGCAGGTATAGCAGCAGCAATTGGGCCCGTTGTATTAGTTGTCGGGACTTTTGTATCTGCGATAGGTTCCATTGTTGGAGCGTTTGCTGCTGCTTCGGGAGCTATAGCCGCCGCCGGAGGCGTTATAGCGGCGTTAACGGGGCCTATTGGAATAACTATTGCCGCTATTGCAGCTCTGATAGCGATAGGCGTTCTGTTGTATAAAAACTGGGATACGATAAAAGAAAAAGCTTCTGAAATTTGGGACAAAATAAAAGATTATTTTTCGAAAACACTTGATAGTATTAAAAAGAAATTTGTGGATATTTGGACTAGCATCAAGGACTTCTTTAAAAAATGGGGAGACGAAATAATTCTTGTCGCTGTTGGGCCTGCAGGGTGGGCTATCTTGTTAGGTAGAAAGATAGCTGAAAACTGGGATGCAATTAAGGTAAAAACAGCAGATATTTGGAATAGTATTAAAAACTCCTTAAGTAATACTTGGAGTAGTATTAGTAGTGTAGCAAGTTCCGTGTGGAATAGAATTAAAGAGTCCATTATTAGTCCGATTAGGTCCGCACAAAATACCTTAAATGGAATAATTAGAAGTATTCAAAATGCCTTTACTAATATGCGGATAACAATACCAAAACCTAAACTACCGCACATTAATGTAACCACAAAATACAAGAGTGTTGGAGACATTAGGGTACCATATCCATCTTTTAACGTAAAAATGTATGCTAAAGGTACTAAATTTCATCCGGGAGGATGGGCGGTTGTTGGTGAAGAAGGGCCTGAATTACTGAAGCTTCCTACTGGCAGCCAAGTTTTGCCCAATAACAAGCTAAATGAAGCTGGTGGGCAAGGCGGAGAAACTGTTATAACGGGAAACAATTTTTATATCAGGGAAGAATCAGACATTGAAAAGGTAGCTCGAGAGTTAGAACGTCTTCGCAGGGACAAGACTAGAGGAAGGGGGTTGGCATTTGCGTGAGTGATTTTATTTTCAATGGTAAAAGCAATGATGATTTTGACATAAAAGTTTTGGATATACAAGCTGATATATTTGCAGGAATGAAGCACAAGATACTTGATGCACCAGGGCGTGCAATTCAGCATTTATTTCCCCAAAAGCCAGCCGGGAGACGAATAGTCGTAGAATGCATTATCGAAAAAAGTTCGTTAACAGATTTGAGTTCAAAAGCTCTCGACATCGCTGCTTGGCTGGCTCAAGACGACTGGAAAAAGCTTGTATTACATACTGTCCCGGGCAAACATTTTATGGCTGTTTTAGTCGAGCCGGTAGATACGAGACAAATACTTTTAAGCAAACAGTTCACTATAACGTTCGAGGCGCATCCTTTTGTTTATGGAGACATAGTGACAACTGCCTTCGTAGACGATACTGCTGTAGTAATAAATGAAGGGGTCTATCCGTCACCAGTGATTATTGAGGCTACTTTTGTGGCACCGTCTGCGGATATCAAAGTTGCTTGGGGGACTAAACTCATCAGGATAACAAATAATTTTATTGTAAATGATGTCCTGAAGATTGATACAAATACGGGAGCCGTGCTGATAAATGGGCAAAGAGCAATGGATAAACTTGATTGGCAAAATAGCATATTTTTTGAGCTAACTAATGGTAGCAACACTTTATATATAACGCCAAGGGGTAAGTGTACAGCCGCCATAAAACATATTCCGAGGTGGTTATAATGTTGTATATATTTGACTCTGCGGAAAAGCTATTGAGCATATTGCCGCGAGACAACATTCTCGAGGCGATTCATAAAGAAGTATTGAATGGAGAAAATATTTTCAGGTTTGTAATGTCAGCTAGTGACATAAATGCTGAGTATGTTCGCGAGGGTAATTTGGTTGCTTTTCGAGATTTAGATGCTTATTGGCAAGTGTTTGAAATTAAGAATATTACTGATGTTCATAGCGAAATATTTACTCGTACAGCTTACTGTGAACATATATTCTATGAACTACTTGATGATATAGTCGAAGATAAAAGACCCTCGGCAGACGCAACCGCCGCTTTGGCGGGAATGCTAGAAAATACTCGATGGCAAGCGGGGATAATAGACGACTTGGGAGTTTCAAGAACGTCTGCATACTATATATCTGCATTAGAAGCGGTCCAAAATGTAGCGAATGCATGGGGCGGCGAATTGAGATGGAGATGCGTAATAACAGGGGGAGTTATAACTCGCTATGTTGACTTATTAGCTCAAAGAGGGTCAAGCACCGGAAAACAATTTGTCTATAGTAAAGACATTTTGTCAATAGAGCGAGAAGCGGATAGTTCGTCTGTCGTTACTGCTTTGTATGGCAGAGGCAAAGGTGTTGAGCTTGAATCTGGAGGCTATGGTAGAAGATTAACTTTCGCCGACGTTGTTGCCGTGGATAAACCTGCGGGGCAAGAATGGGTCGGAAATTCTGACGCACTTGAAATGTGGGGTAGAAATGGACGACATAGATTTGATGTTTTTATTGACGAAGAAGAAGCTGATGCAGAAAAGTTACTCGAAAAAACAAGAATTGAGTTAACAAAAAGAATTACACCCCGGGTGACATATAGAATGAATGTTGTTGCCCTCGAGGAGTTAGCTGAATATGAGCATGAAAAAGCGAGAATAGGCGATTTAGTAATAGTCGTAGACAGAGAGTTCAATCCTCGGCTGCTTGTATCGGCTAGAATTATTG
>DNNJ01000167.1:6054-6254 GCA_003487955.1 Clostridiales bacterium
ATTATTTTGGGTAGCTTTGCGCCTACGATTATAGAGGTTACGGTAAACACAGCAAAACATATCAATGACATGGCTAACCGCCCTCATAATACTGCTTGGCTGGATGGTAAAATTAACGTATTACAAAATGCCATAGAATCGGCTCTGTCTAATTGGTGGACTGATGAAAATGGCAACCTAATATTCGAGGCTCAGGACGG
>DNNJ01000225.1:0-222 GCA_003487955.1 Clostridiales bacterium
ACAATTTTATTTTTATAAATTTTGGGGTGAAAATAGAACCTAGAGGATTCTACAGAGCCAGGAAAACTGAATATTATAAGGAGACGATATTCTGGTTAAATTTTCAGTTGTTATTCCTCTTTACAATAAAGAACCACACGTTAAGAGAGCACTATGTTCTGTAATAAGTCAAAAAGTTCAGGATTTTGAGATAGTTGTGGTAAATGACGGATCAACAGATAA
>DNNJ01000225.1:455-751 GCA_003487955.1 Clostridiales bacterium
GATCAACAGATAAAAGTGCAGATATAGTAAAGAGTTTCAGTGACACTAGAATTCGATTGATCAATCAAAAAAACAGAGGTGTCTCAGTAGCACGTAATAGAGGTATTGATGAAGCTAAAGCCGAACTTATAGCTTTTTTAGATGCCGATGATGAATGGATGCCAAATTATCTTGAGACAATCCTGAGGCTCCGGGAAAAATATCCAGATGCAGGTCTGTATGCAACTTCATTAAAAACTGAATTTATTGATAATGTATTAATGGATAAAGATAAAGAGTTAAGGAAGCTTATTCCA
>DNNJ01000225.1:967-2831 GCA_003487955.1 Clostridiales bacterium
GGAAGCTTATTCCAGACGAAGGACTGATATTAAATTATTTTAAAGTAAACCTGAAATATGTATCACATAAAGATATATTTTATACATCTTCAGTAACAGTTCCTAAAAAGATATTTTCAGAAATTGGAGGGTTTAAGACCGGTTTTTGGTGGGGAGAGGATATTGATATGTGGGGTAGAATTGCCCTAAAATATCCGTTTGCATACAGTAGCCAGGCATGTGCTATCTATTATCAAAATGTTGTCAATAGTGCTGCATACAGAAGAAAACCTGTAAAAGGTCATCCTCTTTTAGAAACAGGAAAAGAGGCTCTAAAGCTTGGTAGGGTGCCACCTGAAATTATAAAAGATTTAGAGGACTATATGAGATTCGTTGAAATGTGCACAGCAAAACACAATATAGAGGCTGGTGATAAAAATCTGGCTTTAAGTCTTCTAAGGAGAAATGACATCAAATTAGCTTACAAAAAATTATTAATTAGTACAATGTTTTTAACAGCTATCGAAAACAATTTTTCAGCATTTTCTCAATTTATGGTAAAGAAATAGGATTTTAAAGTAAACATATTTAAATCTCAATCTATAAGACGTAAATCAATAGTTTAAAACGCAAATCAATAGTTTAAAATGTAAATTAATAGTTAATTTTTACTGTTGTCTAAATAGTAAAATACCTTGTGTTTAAAATGTCTTTCTTCTGTTCTTATGATTAAGCTAAGATAATAATATCTATAGAAACTACATTATTATCTTAATTAGCGTATTTTAACTCACTGATTCTTATCCATATCACGTAGAATATTACTTAAAATATTAACTGCTAGGTACTATAAAACAGCGATAAAGGATGTGGACTAGAATGTTTATATCGGGGGGTAAAAGTACATGTTATATAGGGAACTTGGTCAAACTAATAAAAAGGTCTCAATACTGGGATTTGGTACAATGCGCCTTCCTACTATTGGGGGGGATGACTCAAAAGTCGATGAGGAAAAAGCTGTACATATGATCCGTTATGCTATAGATCACGGTGTCAATTATATTGACACTGCTTATCCCTATCATGGAGGTATGAGTGAATTTGTTATTGGGAAGGCTCTTCAGGACGGTTACAGGGAAAAAGTGTATCTGGCAACAAAACTTCCAAGCTGGCTTGTTACTAGCAGAGAGGATATGGACTACTACTTAAACGAGCAACTTGATCGGCTCAGGACCGATCACATAGATTTCTATCTTCTTCATGCGTTAAACAAAGACTTCTGGCCCCTTGTAAAAAAACATGACGTTTTTGATTTCCTTAACTCTGCTGTTCAGGATGGAAGAATAAAATATACAGGTTTCTCTTTCCATGACAATCTGGAACTATTCAAAGAAATTATTAACTCTTATCCATGGAATATATGCCAGATCCAATACAATTTTATGGATGAAAATTTCCAGGCAGGAAAGGAAGGCTTGATGTACGCAGCCTCAAAAGGTCTTGGGGTTGTTATTATGGAACCTCTACGTGGGGGTTATCTTGTCTCAAATCCTCCTGAAATTCAGAAAATCTGGGATTCTGCAGAAACGAAAAGAAGTCCTGTGGAATGGAGTTTTCGATATCTCTGGGATTATCCGGAAATAAATGTTGTCCTCAGTGGAATGTCAAATATAGAGCAGGTAAAGAACAATATAGAGCTAGCAGAGAAAGGGTTCCCTAATTCTTTGACAGAAGAGGAGAAAAACCTGATTTCCAGGGTAAAAGAGATTTATAGATCAAAAACAAGAGTTTATTGTACTGGCTGCCATTACTGCATGCCTTGCCAATCAGGAGTAAACATTCCAGAGAGCTTTAAATACCTGAACAACGCCGAGATGTTTGACAG
>DNNJ01000139.1:0-2012 GCA_003487955.1 Clostridiales bacterium
CGCAAGCGAAAAAAGAATACAAGAGAGTATAACTGAAATTAAAAAAGCAGAATAAAAATCATCTCCCCTGGATTGAGGCATTTTTTTTATGTCAACCAGTCACAAATGAAAAGAATTTATTGATTTTTTTATTCTAATATCCTGACACTGATGAAGCTACTTCTGAACTTGATTCAGAAGTAGCTTATACACAATTTCACTCATCCTAATTTTTGACAGATATCACTGTCAACAAATTAATTAAGAATATCTGCATACGATAGCTTAACAAAAATCAATACAAAATGCAGGTGAAATCACTTTTATAAATAAGCCTAGACCAAAATATTTTGATTTAAATACCTAAAAATTAAAACTTATGAACCGAGAAGCGCATCCAGAACATACAAGACATTGTCACAAATTTTTATACTTGTTTATTATTTTAACGATTCAACTAATTCTTGGCATACCTATTCTTTATGCTGAATCCGGAAATTGGGTAAATAATGAAAGTTCGATTACTGATCAGTTGCCGACAAAAAAAATAACCGGCAACATTGTTGATATCAACAAGATACCCATAATTGGAGCTAACATTATCGAAAAAGGCACAACCAACGGTACGATAACTGATATTGACGGCAACTTTGCTTTAGAGATTGGAAATAATTCTGTCATATTAATTTCCTATATAGGGTATTTAGACCAGGAAATAAATACTTCTGGCAGTTCAACCTTTAACATCACATTGCTGGAAGATACCAAGCAACTGGATGAAGTGGTAGTAGTCGGTTATGGAACGATGAGGAGAAGCAGCCTAACAGGCTCAATTTCAAGAGTTGAAGCTGAAAAAATAGAAGCCTTCCCCAGTACAAATGTCTTGGATGCCATGCAAGGACAAGCTGCCGGCATCTTTATCACGCCATCGCGTCAACCCGGAGAATCCCCATCTATAAGAATCAGAGGTAGTAGGTCTCTTTCGGCAGGAAACAACCCTTTATTAATTATTGATGGGATGCCGGGTAGTTGGGATAATTTAGTAAGCCAGGACATCGCATCTATGGAAATATTAAAAGATGCAGCTGCTACAGCTATTTACGGCTCCCGTGCTGCAAATGGAGTCGTATTAGTAACTACAAAATCAGCCTCTCAAGGCAAATTGAGTATTGAGGTGGGTTCATACATAGGCATTAACACTTATGATTTTATAAAAATGCAGTCAGCAGAGAAATATGCAGAACTCATTCGGGATGTCATGAGGTACCAAACACACGGCGTTATGAATAAGGAATTATGGGAAAATACTTTTATTGACACAAAAAAAGGGATGGAGATGTTCAATTCAACCTGGGCTGAAAATTATTACGAAAATGGAATAAATTTCGACTGGCAAGAAGCTTTATTTAACAACTCATCATTAAATCAAGGGCACAACATTAGCATTGCTAACCAAACCGATAAAATAGGATACAGATTAAGCTATAACTATCAAGAAGATAATTCATATTATAAAACTGTCAATTTTAGACGACATGTCCTAAGTTCAAATGTCAACATGAAATTAGCAAAATGGTTAAGCTTGGGGATGATAAACCGGATTGTCTTCAGAGAAAATTCTGGCTGGCCGGATAATATGTGGGATAACATGCGCCGTATGACACCTTTCGAGACACCCTATATTGATGATGACTCTTCAAAAGGATTAAAAGATGCGATCGGAAAAGAAAAATATGTAAATGCCCTTTGGAATTATGAAAAAGGCTATCTTGTTCATGAAAATAAAGGAAAAATGGGAGACCTGATCTTAAAATTAGATATAAAACCAATCGATTGGCTTACCTTAACAACAAATCTTAAAATTGATTATAACGATCGGTCCAGGGGTATTTATAGGGATTCTAAAACCAGTTATCAAAATTTAGGGCTGAATTATGCAAGTATGGAAAAGACTTCTGACTTTGGATATACGTGGAACGGTATCTTAAATTTTGACAAAATATTTAGAGATACGCACAAGATAATGAGTACTG
>DNNJ01000139.1:2206-5581 GCA_003487955.1 Clostridiales bacterium
CTGCTGTGGTGGAAGCAATTCAGGAAAAAGATGAATGGGTGGGTGCCTCTTCTCAAAATATTCCCGCACAGTATATGGATTATCATTTTCTTCAATCGGGAATAATAAATAGAGATATTTGGTCGGGATACGAGAAAACCACATTATTATCTTATATGTTCAGAACTCAATATGAATATATGGGAAAATACTTATTCAATTTTGCAGTTCGAACAGACGGGTCTTCCCGGTTGGCTGAAGGTAACAAATGGAGAACTTTCCCATCCATGTCGATGGCATGGGTGTTGACTGAAGAGGAATTTATGAAAAATCAGTCCCTTTTTACGGTTCTCAAGCTGAGAGGCAGCTACGGTGAAGTAGGAAATCAAGCCATATCAGCTTATCAAACACTTACTACTTTAACACAAGGCGCTTATAGTTGGGCAGGAAATGGAATTTATACCTGGCAACCAAGCGGAATAGCCAACAAGAGGCTGGGATGGGAGGTTTCAAAAACATGGAATACTGGACTTGATTTTAACATCTTAAAAAATAAATTATCAGGGGGTATTGAACTATACAGCACTATTAATGAGGATCTTCTTATGCAGCGATCAATACCTCAGAGCACGGGATTCAGTAATATTTGGCAAAATATTGGCAAAACATCCAATAAAGGGGTCGAAATATCCTTATCTTCCGAATTGATTTCAAGAAAAGAATTCAAGTGGAACATCAGCTCCATGACTTCAAGGAATTGGAACAAAATCATAGATTTAGCCGATGGGAAAGACAACAGAGGAAATCGATGGTTTATAGGTCATCCGATCAGTGTTATCTGGGATCATAAAAAGACGGGGATTTGGCAAATTGAAGAAGCTGAGGAAGCAAAAAAATACAAAATGGAGCCCGGGGAAATAAAATTAATCGACAGAGACGGTGACCTTGCTTTCACAGATAACGACCGGTTTATTCTGGGACAAAAAGAACCAAAGTGGATTACCTCTCTTCAAAACAATTTGAAATATAAAAATATTGACTTTTCATTCAATATCGTTGGCCAATTTGGCCATCTTATCACTGCAAGCAATTACACTCAAGAATGGAATGCTGACAAAATGATGATTGACGCTGTTGACTGGTGGACACCACTTAACCCGACAAATGATTGGCCGAGGGCGCACACGGCTCAGTCACACAAATTTAACGGCACGTTGTCGATTTTTAACGGCGATTTCATAAAAATGCAAAATATCTCCTTAGGATATGATCTTAGTAGCTTTTTCTCCAAAGTTGACCTAAAAAAACTAAGGATCTATTTCCAGGCAAGCAATCCCTTTTACTTTTACAAATCTTGTCCTCCTGATGTTAATCCGGAACAACCAAACACAATGTACACAATTCCATCATCCTACGTGATGGGTATTAATTTAAATTTTTAAAATACTTTATAAACAGAAAAATATGAAAAAGTTAGTTTTCTTTATATTTGCATTAACTCTTTTTGGATGTCAAGATTTTTTAAAAGAAGAATCCAAGAGCCAGATGACCGAAAATTACTATGAGACAGAGCAGGGGTTATATGAAGGAGTTGGTGGTGTATATACTGTATGCAGAGCATTATACCAACATCACATGTTTCGTCTTAATTACTTTGGTGATTTGGTTGAAAACGCTTCATCAATGAATAATTCCTACGATCAGGCAGCAAACGTTAGCTGGGATTCATTAAACGATGTCTTTGCGAATTTACATAAAGGTATTATGATTATTAATCGCCTTGAGAAGATTATTGGTGAGAATCCGGACAATCAAACAAAAGAAATTTATCTGGCAGAAATAAGGTTATTAAGGGCTTTCTTTTACCAAATTCAAGTAGAGGTATGGGGCAAGTACGGCCATTTCCAAGATAAGGTTTATACAGAATATGACCCGGAGATGCTTAATATAAATCAACAGTCTGTTGAGTTTTTCTATACACAAATTCTGAAAGATGTAAATTATGCGATTGAGAAATTACCAATAAAAGCGGAAGTCAAAGAAATCGGAAAACTCACACAAGGAGCAGCTAAAGCACTAAAAGCAAGATTCTTATTGGCAATTTCTGGATATTCGAACTCTGAATATAGCTCACAACCGGAATACAATTTACATTCAAAATTAGGATATGCTTCGATTGAAAGCCTTTATACCGAGGCTAAGAATTTAGCGTTAAGTGTAATTAGCGATTATGGCTATAAAATGGAAAATGAATATAGCGAAGTTTTCAATGCATACAACAAAACAAGCGATGAAATTATATGGGCTGTACAATGGACAACCGATAAGATGTTTAACGATCCTGCTCAATATTTTCACAGACCTGGGATAGGTCGCACAAGCGAAACATCCGTAATGCATATAAACAATAACGGAACAACAACCGCCTCCACAAAATCGCTGGTTGTCACTCGAATAAACACTGATGGAAAAACACTTAAATACTCAATGCCTTCTCACTCAATGTTTTACGGCAGAGAATACAGGCATATAATGCCTAATTTTCATTGGATAACCATGTATGCGGATAACGATAAACGTAAGCTTGCCAATTTTGAAACGTTGTACGTAAAAATTGATGACGACAAGGCTCCTCCTGTAAACATTACAGATACAGTATGTTATATGCCAATAAGAGCAATTACCGCTGAAGAAGATAAAAGATATAGCGACTGGGTGGCTTCAGGAGATCCCCATGCTTATTTTTTAGATGGATTAAACGAAGTATTTGATATGGATGATCCTTCGTCCGAATACTATGGGGGTCCTCTTAAACATAGAAGCAGATACTACAGCCTGAAAAAGTTTTATGACAGATCGAGGACCGAAATGGGTAAACAGGAGACTGGAAATGCAAATGCAATATTGATAAGACTACCGGAAATGCACTTAATCGTGGCAGAGTGCAACTGGAAGCTTAACTTAGGAGATGAGTCTGTTTATGCTGCTCTCAAACCTATATGGGAAAGATCCTTTACGAACTTGGCTGATGCTGATGTTTATAAAAAAGGAGTTATTGATATTGATTTTATAATAGATGAATATCAAAGAGAATTGGGTATGGAGTTCAACAACTTTTTCATTTTGAAAAGAACACGCAAACTAGTAGACAGAATCAAAAAATACAATCCTAAAAGCAGAGAAGAAACTGTTGATAATATTCAAAGATGGAAAGACTACGTCAATGATAGTCACTATATAAAGCCTCTTCCTCAAAATCAGGTCAATAATTTCAGAAACATAACAAAAGATATGTTGCCTCCCGGGTATGATTACGGATCAATGTAAAGCGTTAATTCATTAGAACTATCTATCAAATTTTATAATTTAGAAAATGAAAAAAACAGTTAAAGCCCT
>DNNJ01000074.1:0-3363 GCA_003487955.1 Clostridiales bacterium
TACTCCATGAATTCATGGAGTAACCTATCTAACTCGTGATGAGATTTATTACAGTTCCGGATTAAAGTTCCCGCCCCAGTTAATATTTTGTTCCAGATTGGGATTTCTATCAATATGATTTAATTGTATTGGGAAAAAGTAATATTTGGCCGGCATTGACATTTGTTTTGGACCTGTTGTAATTAACTCTACAACCTCATACTCAAACTCTTCAGGGAGTAATTGATACGCTTGAGCTTTTTCGAAATCTTCGGGATTTATCTGATCAAAAGTTTTTCCGTTAACTTTCATGGCCATAATGCCATATTTTCTCATTCCATCTAATTTATGGAGCATGCGATGACGGCGTAAATCCCAAAAACGATGGCCTTCAAACAACATCTCAATATATTTTTCATGAAGGATTGCTTCACGTAGTTCTTCACGAGACATATTCAGTTTTAACCCATATATATTGTCATCTCCAGGTTCTATGCCGGCACGCTTTCTTATATTTTTTAATACTTGGATAGCTTCCTCTCCTTTTCCTGTTTCATTTGCCGATTCTGCATAGTTAAATAAAACTTCTGTATAGCGAATTTCAGGCCAGTCATAATCATTAGTTGTTACCAATTCTGAAGAAAGCGATTCGTTTATGCCTTTTCGAGTATATAAACCAGTTCGATAATGGTGTTCACCTTGTATTACATATCCAAATGCATCTACGGATTCGGCTATATTTGTCATCGTGTATTGTCTCCTTCCTGCTTTTCCGCTTAATTCATAGATTGAACCATTCCATACCAGATTAGCTGCAAATCTTGGATCACGATTTTCCCAGAATGTTTGGATGTCATAATTGTACTTGGAGTCTGGATCGTTGGGCATCTTCCCATCTAACATAGGATATGCTTCTGCTATTGCCCATATAGGTTGATCGCCTCCTGTCGCATTTTTTGATTCTGATAAAGGTCTTACTCCATCTTCTCCTCGGCCATTTGTTTTTACTGGATCCTGGTATATTACTGAAAGAATATTTTCTTTATGTCCTTTCGTCTCAAATATATCTGTATATTTCTCTAGTAATCCATATCCGTTTGCATCCAAAAAATCCTTAGCGCTTTTATTTGCGTTGTAGGCTTCAACCCAATACTGGTTGTCATAAGGATTGGAAGAGTTAAACTGTGGCGATGCTTTGTATAAGAGAACTCTTCCCTTAAAAGCTAATGCAGAAGCTTTGTCAATTCTTCCCCTGTCAGCCCCTGAATATTTATCCGGAAGAACACTAATGGCGTCATTCAAATCTTCGATTATGAAGTCAAAACATTCTTTTGTCGTGTTTCGCTTAACTTCCAAGTCATCAGTTAAATTTTGTGGGGTTTTTATGATTGGCACTCCTCCATGATAATATACCATTTTAAAATAGTGAAAAGCTCTAAGAAATTTTGCTTGACCAATCATAACCTTTTTTTCATTATCTGACACTTTGCCTTCAGGAAGTTCTTCAAGCATTATATTAATACGCCTAATCACATCATACGGCCAATATTTCATTGTACCATTATTAGTTGTTACCCAATCAGGTCCAATGATACCAGCACCTTCATCGGCATTATTGCCCATATTAACAGGCCAACCACCAAGTGTGTTGGCGTATAAGGCTGAGAGGTATGCTTTAGATGTTTGTAGATCATCGAAAGTACCTGCACCAGGATAGTTGCTTAAATCTTTTACATTGTCTAAAATATTGTCACATGAGATTAGCATGGATAATATAAGAGAGACTGAAAAAAATCTAACAGCCCAATTTAAAATATATATTTGTTTTTTCATTTTTTCATTTTTTAGAAGTTAATTGTTAAACCTCCTGTATAAGTTTTCATTAAAGGATATGAATCAAGAGTTTCCTGTTCTGGATCGTGCTCCTTGAATTCAGAAATTACAAACAAGTTTGTTCCATTAACAAAAAGTTGGACCTTCTCAATACCCAAACCATTATACAAGTTAGTTGGCAATGTATATCCAATATTCAAGTTTTTTAGACGTATATATGAACCATTCTTTACCCAGAATGATGATTCACCACCACCATATTCTGGTTCCATCCATGCTCCTGATACTCGCGGGTATTTTGCATTAATATTCTCAGGTGTCCAATAATCTTTGGCCCATATAGAAAAGTATGGCCTGTCAGACTGAAAAACTCCTCCTCCATTTCTTGTCCTAACCATTCTGTCATATGCTCCAACACCTTGGAAGTGAATATTTACAAATAAATTTTTCCATTCTGAATTAATCCCGAAACCAAAATTAATTCTTGGTATACCATTATCGCTAAGATATGTCCAGTCGTTTCCATCTATTTTTCCATCTGGCCCTTCAGAATAGTTTTGTCCTCTGATATCCTCGAAAAGTATTGTGCCTAATATAGGAACGCGGCCAAACTGTGTGAATCCTTCTGGAAGGGCATCAAGTTCTGCCTGAGTACGAATTATCCCTTTAGATATATAGCCCCCAACTCTGTTAGCAGGTTTATTCAATGCGCTTCTCCAGTTGTCTTTGTACGTCCCATCAGTATATGCCTCAGGTTCATCAATTAAATCCCATTGATCCACCGCGTAGCCTAAGTTGCCATATAGTTCATAATTAAACTCTCCTACACGATCATTCCACGTTAGGTTAACTTCAACTCCATCCCATGACCTTTGAGCGTAATTTACCGCGGGTAGGCTCGCTCCTAATGTAGTTGGTGTAGAGCCGGTCCTTGTACCCAAAATATCACTTTCGATTTTTGACCAATATGATAATTCACCTCGTAATTTATTATTAAATAATCCATATTCAATGCCCACATCCCACATCGTGACTGTTGACCAGGTTATATTTGGATTTGGCATGGCACCGGGTAATAACCCATCATTTAAAGAATTTCCGAAAACATATCCTGTTGTTTTTTGAAAGATATTTGTCCAACGCCATGCACCTATTCCACTATCACTCCCCGTTGTTCCGTAAGATCCCCTTAATTTCAAATTACTCAACCAATTTACGTTTTTCATAAATTTCTCTTCTGATAAACGCCAAGCAGCAGAAACAGAGGGGAATAATCCCCATCTTTTATTGGGTGCGAATTTGTAATTCCCATCATAACGAAAAGAAAATTCTGTAATATACTTATCTGAATAATTATAATTCAGACGACCAATCCAAGATGCTCTCGCAAATTGATTTTCACTTCCGGCAAACCATCTTCTCTGAGTATCTCCTGAAGCATTATAGATTTGATCTATTGTTGAAGAAAGTAATTGTTCTGCTCTTCCGTTGATGTTTTTTCCGTTAGATGTTGCTTGTTCATATACAGCTAAAGCAGATATATTATGTAAA
>DNNJ01000074.1:3584-4651 GCA_003487955.1 Clostridiales bacterium
AAGCAGATATATTATGTAAATCAAAACTTTTTTCATAATTTAGGAACCAGTTTAACTGATACGAACTTGATAAATCTATATTTTCTTGAATATTTTCGTAACCAGCACTTAAGTTGTGTATCCCAATTTGCGAGAAATCGACAGGACCTGGTATAAATCTATTTGTGGTGCTTGCAGGCTGAAAAATATACCATTTATTATGGAGTACAAATGATTTCATATTTTTATCATAAGCCGATATGTGCCCTTGAACACTGGTCGTTAGACCATCAATATATTCCCCAAGATCAAGATCGAATCTGATTATCCCAGTTAAATCTCGATATTGAGTGTTTCTATATCCGCCATTTAGCATAATCTCTGGTGGATGATAGCCCCCAGTTGTTTTAACAGGGATGTCATTTGGATCATTAGTAGGATTTCCTTGTTCATCAACATAAAAAGGATATAATCTTGACCAGTTGAAAGTAGCCCTATACCAGTCGCTTACAATAAAATCTTCCGCGCCGTCGTATGGCCAATACCAACGATTGTAATTTCTCTGGTTACCACTTAAATTGAAATTTATTTTAAATCTATCAGTGATATTTGTTGATACATTAGATCTAAAATTATATCTTTTAAAATCTGTATTATGATAAGACCCGTTTTCGTCGTGATATCCTAAGGCTAAGTAATATTTGATTCTATCAGATCCTCCATTAACACTTAAATTATGTTGTTGTACTGAGGGATTCTGCCAAATTAAATCATTAATATCATAACTCTTATCTTTAAAATATTCAAATAAATCGGGTCCATATGGCTTTTCTTGTCCTAATGTAACGGCAACATTATTTAGAAACTCTAATTCTTCTGTAGCAGTAAAACCTTGCATGGTCTGTGTTGTCCTAGACGTTGAAAAGGAGGTCTTATATTCAAATCTTGGTTTCTGCAAGGTTCCTGCTTTTGTTGTTATAAGTACAACTCCGTTTCCTGCACTTGATCCATATACTGCAGCACTAGCTGCATCTTTCAGAAAATTTACATTTTCAACTTCATTAGCATCCAGGGCATCAAAAGCAGCC
>DNNJ01000074.1:4831-5092 GCA_003487955.1 Clostridiales bacterium
CAGGGCATCAAAAGCAGCCTTATCTTTAATTATGCCATCAATCACATAAAGCGGTTCTGCAAAACTTCCTCTTATTCGAATTGTAGAAGAAGCACCAGCTAGCCCGGAATTTCCAATAATTTGAACTCCTGATGCACGACCTGCCAGAGTGTTAGAAAGATTGGAAGCGGGTATATTCTGTAATTCTTCTGTTTTTACCGAAGCTATAGAGCCGGTAATACTTACTTTACGTTGAGTTCCATAGCCTACAACAACCACTTC
>DNNJ01000409.1 GCA_003487955.1 Clostridiales bacterium
GGATATTTATCGGCGTTATCAAATCAGTCAGCGAAAAGGTGGGCGGCGGAAAGATTTCCGGCATTATTTTAAGTCTTATTATTATTCAAGTTGTAGCAAGTGGACTAAATATATTAAAAGTAAGTTCTTATCTGACAACTGCACTATATGGTATAATATTATTAGTGGCTGTATATAAAAGATCTAAAAGGATTATTCGTTAGAGAGGTGAAAGTAATGAGGAAATCATTTAATTTGTTGTCTTTTGATTGCGGAAACAGTGCCATACGAACAATACTATGTCATTACAACGGTAATAGAATTACATATGAAGTTTTGATGCATGAACCAAATGACATGGGTTTAATTGGAAAATACTATTATTGGGATATACTGCATATATTTTCCTTGCTAAAAAAAGGACTTGAAATTGCATCTCATAAGGTAGATAAAATTGATTCTATAGGGATATGTACATGGGGTGTAGACTTTTTATTTTTAGATAAGCATGAAAATATGCTTGGAAATGTATTAAGTTATAGAAATACAATTGGAGCGGAACAATTAGATAAACTAACATTAGACCAACAAAAAGAGATGTTTGAAAGAACCGGCATTTTATGTGACAAAATAAACTCGATTTATATGATAAAAGGTATGCAGGAATATATGCCAAGCATAATGGAGAATGCTGATAAGATTTTATTTGTGCCTGATATTCTAAATTATTTTTTTACGGGTGTATTGGAAAATGAACCTTCGGAATTAAGTACCTCTCAACTGATGGATGCAAGAACATTACAGATTGAAAAAGAATTATGTCATATGATGGGATTAAAAGATAGTTGGTTTAACACAATAGGCAAACATGGACAAAAAGTTGGAAATGTAAGAAAAGAAATTTTAGGAGAGCTTGGTATTCAATATGACATCCCTGTAGTATGTGTACCTTCCCATGATACTGCAAGTGCAGTTTTTGGAATTCCAAGTGTAGACGACGAATTCTTATTTGTCAGCTCAGGTACATGGGCATTAATTGGAGCACAATGCAATGAACCAATTATTAACGACATGGTTTATGATGGCAAATTTACTAATGAAGCAGGGGCTTTTGGAAGAACAACACTACTTAAAAATTCAATTGGAATGTTTATTTTGCAAAGGTTAAAAAAGGAATATGAACGAGAAAAAGGGGTTAAAATTTCGTGGACTGATTTTACAGATTTAGGGAAAAAATATAAAGAAGAGCCATATTTATACGATGTAAATCATCCTGATTTTTTTAATCCCATTAATATGGCTCAATCAATAAATATGCATATTCAGTCTAATTCTGCACAAGAAAAAGGAAGTATTAATAAATCAGAAGAGGAAAGTTATGATTGGTCAAAAATATTAGCTTCTACTTTCTATTCGATAGCCCATAGTTACGTGGAAGCTTTGAAAAAGGTAAAAGAATATACCGGTAAAGAATATAAAACTGTTTATATTGTTGGCGGGGGTGCAAAAAATGATATTATTAATCAATATTGCGCCGAAATGCTGCAAATGAATATAACAACATGTGTAATGGAATGTGCGGCAGTAGGTAATGCCGCTTCACAATTAGCCTATTTGGATAATGACATCACTTATAACCGGTTGAGGGAAATAATCACTGATTCATTGACGGTGACAGTGTGGTGACAGGCACCGCAAACCTAATGAATTAAACTGCAGGAAGTAAACAAAAAGACTCTGAAATGAGTCTTTTTCAGTTGTTTTATGCCGAAATCTTCTGTATAATATTGTTATGATAAAATGAGAAATAGATTTTCGGACCAAAGTTAACATAGAAATTATTAGAGGAGAAAATATTATGACTAATAACACAATACACAGTCCATCACAAACCGGTGATAAAAAATTAGAATGGGTACGTTCATACATGCCGGCGCTCACATCGGTAAGGGATAGATTTATTAAGGAAAAACCGTTTAGAGGTCTCAGAATAACAATGTCAATTCATTTAGAGGCAAAGACCGCATATTTAGCTACTGTACTGCGAAGCGGGGGTGCGGAGGTCAGCGTTACAGGGTGTAATCCGTTATCAACTCAGGATGATGTTGCAGACTCTTTAAGGGCTATGGGTTTTGAAGTGCATGCTCGGTATGATGCAACGCCGGAGGAGTATGTTGGTCACCTTAAGTCTGCTCTTTCAATTAACCCTCATCTTATTATTGATGACGGAGGAGACTTAATTGAACTCTTGCACGGTGAGTGTGCTGAGCTTGGAAATTCGCTGATAGGCGGATGCGAAGAAACTACAACAGGTATACACCGTTTAAAAGCGCGCTCTGCTGCCGGAAAGCTGAAGTATCCTATGATATCTGTCAATGACGCAGAGTGTAAATATTTGTTTGATAACCGTTATGGCACCGGTCAGTCGGTTTGGGATGCTATAATGAATACAACAAACAATATTGTAGCATCGAAGAACGTGGTGATTGCCGGATTTGGATGGTGTGGAAGGGGAGTTGCACTAAGGGCAAAGGGAATGGGAGCACGGGTCACTGTTACGGAAGTTAATCCCATCAGAGCGCTTGAAGCAGCAATGGAAGGCTACGAAGTGAAGACAATGGATGAAGCAGCACCGTTAGGAGATATCTTTATCTCCACCACCGGCTGCAATAAGGTTATAACACGCCGCCATTTTGAAACTATGAAGGATGGAGTGCTTTTGGCAAACGCGGGACATTTTGATGTGGAGGTGGATAAAAACGACCTGAAGAGCTTGGCATCGGAAGTCTTCCCACGGAAGAAAAACATTACCGGTTATAAGATGGAGGATGGAAGGATATTGAATTTATTGGGTGACGGCAGACTCGTAAACTTGGCAGCGGGCAATGGTCATCCTGCAGAAATAATGGATATGAGCTTTGCCATTCAGGCCCTTTGTCTTGAACATCTGGTAAAACACGGCAAGGAGTTAATGCCGGATGTCTATGACGTGCCAAAGTCTATAGATGAGTCGGTAGCAAGGGTAAAATTAGCATCTATGGGTCTTAAAACAGATGAACTGACAACCGAGCAGGAAGATTATGTAACCGGATTTTAAGGTAGAAGGATGGAACAGGAGGGTAAAATTTGAAAATACTGATTAAAAACGTCAAAATTATCACCATGGATGATGAAAGACCATTTATTGATTGCGGAAATATTGTTATAGAGAATGACAGAATATTGGAAGTTATGGAAGCCGGACAATTCATCAATAGTTTAGATAATCAGTCTGACGGACAATTTGACAGGATTATTGATGGAGACAACATGCTTGCACTCCCGGGTTTTATTAATGCTCATACCCATGTAGGGATGGTGCCTTTCAGGAATTTCGCAAATGATCTGCCATTAGAAGAGTGGCTTTTTAAAAAACTGTTTCCAATGGAGGATAAGCTGACGGCTGATGATATTTACTGGGTATCACAAATGGGGATTGCTGAGATGCTTTGCACAGGTACCACCTGTTTTGCTGATATGTACATGTTTGAAGATACTTTAGCCGGAGTAGTTGAATCTACAGGTATACGAGCAGATTTAGCCAGAGGGCTTCAATGCTTTGACGATGACTTCGACATAAAACTCTTCTGTCGGTTTTTATGTCGAAGTCATCGTCAAAGCATTGAAGCCCTCTGGCTAAATCTGCTCG
>DNNJ01000124.1 GCA_003487955.1 Clostridiales bacterium
TAAAATTACATTTAATTACAGTTTCCGGGAAAACAAGGGAGAGCGGTAATTCCTATTATGCTACCGAGTTAGAACTACCAATAATTATGGGTAGCTTTAAGATTAAGCCATGGCTAGGATATGCCAGACAAACCCGGTTGCTTGCTCCTTACTACGACTTGAGAAACTTAGTTCGCGGGTATCAGAGAGACGAAATTCTTGGAAATCGTGGATTTGCCATTTCTTTTGAACAAGAATGGACCTTGTTTCCTTATAGTAGCTTACCATTTCTGGAATTCTTAACCGTAGTTGTTTTTACGGATGCCGGAGGAGTGCTTAACAGTAACCAAAAAGTGGAAGAATTTGAACTTTATAAAAGCATTGGGGCAGGTTTGGCTTTAAAAATGGGCGAGTTTGAGATTCGTCTGGAGAAGGTCTATAACCAGAGGAGTGAAGGACAGATTCTTTTCTGTGGGATGTGTATTAATTGAGGAATTGTTTATAAATAATAGAATTATGCAATTATCTATGCAGAAATCTGTAAAAGCAGATTATAATATTAAGATACAATAAATAATGATGGATGTTTTCAAATATTATTTTTAATGTATTGCTCTATCTTAAGGGGGATAATACTATGAAATGCTTAATTATAAATGGAAGTCCGAGAAAAGGATTTACATGGAAATTAGTAGAGAGTATTAAACAGAAAATGCAACAAGCGGGAAATGTTGAATTTGAGGAAGTTATGTTGATGGACAGCAATATTCCTATGTGTAGAGGTTGGTTGGGTTAAAATCATGAAAATAGTAGTATAGATTAATGGTGAGGACTTAAGTTAATAGTAGGTTCCGAGAGATGGCATCCTGTAAGAAGGTGCGGAGCATCTAGGTCATATATTCTAGTTATGGAGTGTAACAGATGATAAAAAAAATTGAATTAACTAAGAAGCTGATTGCTAATAGTAGCAGTATTTTTATGTGCCCAATATGTGGAAGCGAAATGATGATAAATAAGTTTATGAGTCTCTTTTGCAGAAACAGACATAATTTTGATCTATCAAGACAGGGATATATTAACATGCTGTTAAAGCAAGTAAAAAGTGATTATGACAAAAAAATGTTTGAGTCAAGAAATATGATAAGCAAAAGTGGTTTCTTTACTCCTATGTTAAACCTAATAAGTAACTTGATTTTAGAAGAGACTTTAAAGAATAAGATGGTAAACAGTAATATCTTAGATGCGGGATGTGGTGAAGGTTCTCATTTGTCTCGTATTTTAATGAATTTAAGGGAAAATAGGAGTATCAATTTTTCCGGGGTCGGTATTGATATTTCTAAAGAGGGGATCCGTCTTGCTTCTAGAGAGTATATGAACATTATTTGGTGCGTGGCTGACTTATCAAAGATACCTCTAAAAAACGATCAGTTTGACATTGTTTTAAACATTCTTTCACCCGCGAATTACGGAGAGTTCAATAGAGTTTTAAATAATCAAGGTTTGCTGATTAAAGTAGTTCCGGGCAACAATTATCTTATCGAGTTGCGAGAGATTTTATTTAAAGGAACGAGTAAACAGTTTTATTTGAATAATAGAGTTGTACAACATTTTTCCGACAATTTTAAGATAATTAACAAACAACCAATCCTATACAAGGTGAATTTAAATAATGAAAACATTGAGCATCTAATCAAGATGACTCCTCTTGTCTGGAATGCGGAAAAAGAGAAACTGGAAGAAATTATTAGAACGGGTATAAAAAACATTACCGTTGCTTTTGAAGTTATTGTAGGAAAAAAGTAAGTAATCAAATCCTGAACGATTAATTTATGCTTTGAGGGAATTGCATAATTACCTTTGGCATCCATTAAACCACAATATATGGTGTTCGGCTATTATTAGGCCATCAATATATTGTGGTTTAATCATAAATAATTGAATTATGCAATTCCTTAATTTGGTAAACAGAAAGGCGAACAATCAAGTGGTTATTATTTCCTACTAATAACTTGAATGAGCAAAAAATACAAATGGTCTAAGAGGTTATTCTTTATACCCTATAAAATCATCGGTTAGGTGTTCATATAATATAAGTGATTATTACTCGATAATTGTTTAATACGAAACAAATTTCTATACAGGAGGAGATGGTAGTGAAACCAGAAGAATTTGTAAAAATGCTAAAGCCTTACGCCAAAATAATTGATGAAGTTTTTGGTATTCCCTGGCAGGCGTTGATCGCTCAAGCCGCATTGGAAACCGAGTGGTTACGAAAACCGACTGCCGATCTGTACACTGGGCGTAATTCCTTTAATCTTTTCAATATTAAAGGAGAAGGGCCAGCCGGCAGTGTTAAAGCTTATGACCATGAATATATAAGGGGCAGGTCAGTAAGAGTTCTCCATGAATTTCGCGCTTACCATAATTATGAAGAGTCAATCGAAGATTATGCGCGGTTAATAGCAGAAAGTAAGCGCTATGAACCGGCCTTACAGGTAGCTTCTGATCCAGAGGAGTATGTTAGAAAATTACAACAGAGTGGTTATGCGCAAGATCCCAGCTATGCTGAGAAATTAATCCAGATTATGCGTAAGTACATAAAGGATGATGAGGATGAAAGTGAAATAATTGATTAATTCTAGCAATAAAGTGGGGCATTAAAT
>DNNJ01000311.1:0-170 GCA_003487955.1 Clostridiales bacterium
ACAAAATTTCCGTACGACAGGTTTACATATTGGAGAGAAGCCAGCACCGCGATAGTGTATAGTCCCGTGATCCCGTTGACACCATCCATAAAGTTGTAGGCATTCACAATACCGATGAAGACGATGTATCCTAAAGCGATTGCCCAGCAGGGATACATCCCGAATGCACC
>DNNJ01000311.1:386-3427 GCA_003487955.1 Clostridiales bacterium
CAGGGATACATCCCGAATGCACCGGCGAGGATAAAAGCGCAAGTCATCGCTACCAGTTGGGCCAGGAGTCGTACTTTCTGTCCGAGGCCTTTTACATCGTCCCAAAGGCTTATGCCTGCCATTAATGTGATTCCTGTCAGGAACCAGCCTGACATTTCGGAGGGATTAAACAGCACGTAGAGCAGTGCCGCTACCCACCAGATAATGCCACCTCCCCGTATGGTAATGTAATTGTGCGAACTCCGCTCGTTCGGTTTGTCGATGATGTTGTATTTGTTCGCGATACGGAAGTAAAGGAGTTCTGTTAAAAACAGAATTACCGTGACAAGTATATATAACATATTTAACTCTCTATTCGATTTTGAAATTATTCAATACATTTAATGGTTGCCAGTTCAGTTCCCTTTTTGCTTTTTCATTGGAGAACGTTAGAGATTCCGTAATTTTAGATAATTTCAAAGAATTTATGGGAGCTTTCTTCCCCAGCAGGTCTCCCGTCAAAGCCATTGATTTTGCCAGCCAATACGGTATTGATTGAGGAGGGTTTTTCCTCGATTGTTGGGCAATCAATATTTCCAGTTCTCTGAAAGTAGGTTGTGAGTCATCGCATACGTTGTAAACGCCACCTTTCTCTATTAAAGCTGGAAGCAGACGGGCAATATCGTGAACCATGAGTACGCTCTTTCTTGCTTTCCCACCGGCAATGGAAAGATATTTACCGATTTTAATCCCTTTTATCATTGCTCCCAGATTTCCCGGAGGATTCGGCCCTGCGATTAATGAAGGCCTGATAATGCTGAGTACTACATTGTTTTTTCTGCACCATTGAGTCAGAAACTGTTCTGCCTTTATTTTACTCAACGCATAAGGGGTATCGCCATTGAGTGGATACTCCTCCGTTATATTTTCACCCGCTTCCAAGCCGTAAACGGCTACGGTACTGATAAATATAAAAGCCTTAGGAATACTACTTTTTTCTAAAGCTGTACATAAATTTACCGTTCCCTGAAAGTTTACATCAAAAAAAACTTTCTTCTCGGATTCGGTTTTAGGGATCGAATGTGCTTTACCAGCGGCATGTAATATTATGTTGAATTTCTCAATGATGTTGGGCACTGAAATAGCTAAATTAACTTTGTAACTATCCTCCTCCGTCAATCCCATTGTTTTCACCTCAAATTCTTTTCGAAGCAATGGTTTTAAATGAGACCCCAAAAATCCAGATGCACCGGTAAAAAGTAATTTGGTCATGATCAAATTTGATTATAGATAAATTTCTATTTATTCCGTACCAATGCACCGTATAATGCAGCTCGTGGTTTATTCGGTAGCAAGCGAACGATTATCCGTATAAATACATTCATCAAATATGTATAAAGAGAAATAAACTTCAATTTATAAAAAGTCTTCTGAAGTTTTATCTCATTTTTCAAATATTCAACCCCACCTCTTCTCTCAAATGTTTGAGGAGTTGTTCTGAAATACAATAAACTTTCCTGTATATTGTAGAATTTACAACCACTCATCAACATTCTTGCCCAGAGATAATAATCTTCAAAAAGAGGAAAATGCTGATAGTTTCCCGTCTTCAAAACAGCATCTTTTTTAAACATTACCGATGGATGGTTAATAGGATTCCGTTTCTTTGCAAAAGAATAAATTTCACGATGATTTTCCGGAACTTTTCTTTTTGATACAATATTTTCTTTACTGTCTACGAATTCATCCACCCATGATCCTACAACATCTAATTCCGGGTCTAACTCAAATTGTTGAATCTGTTTCTCAAATCGACTAGGTTTCGCTATATCATCCGTATCCATTCTTGCCACAAGATTATGTGAACAATGATTAAGCCCTTCATTCAAAGCAATTCCTAATCCTTCGTTTTCTTTGAGGGAGATAACCGTTATCGTTTTATACTTATTACGATAGTCATCTATAATAGAGTCTAACTCCGAAGTTAAAGGACCATCCTTCATTAATATAATCTCATCAGCCAAAAGAGTCTGCTGAAACAAACTATCTAATGATTGTTTCAGGTAATCAGGATTCTCTTTATAATAGATAGAAAGCAATACTGAAAACATCATTTATATATAGTTATTTTACTGATTTTAATTGATTTTCTTTTAATATTTTTTTGAACAGGGAAATCAAAATCAGAGTAAACAAGAAAAAAAGAATTACTATTCACCTCTATCATACTAGTATACCCACATGTGTTTTTTCCTTTATCCTGTATTTCAATTGGACTAGTCCAAGTATATCCTCCATCTCTACTAATAGATATTTGAATTCCAGGTCTACCGGTAGACATCACCATCGTGCCATTTTTTAAATATAACAATTGGGGAAATACGCCTGAATTTGTGATGGGATTAGGTTCTCTCCATGTTTTCCCGCCATCCTTTGAAATAGACAGATAAATAGGTTTATCTCCTTCTCCATCAGTTGTTCTCATTACACAAATTAAATCTCCATTTTTATTTTCAATTAAAAATGGTTCTGTATAACCGAAAGCATTCTTTTTTTCAGCATCAGACTTTAGTTTATAATCAATTACACCCTTTAGTTCCCAATTATATCCATCATCATATGACTCATATATTCCAATCCCTGATGGCAATATATTTCCTTGTTTATCAATAGAAAAGTAAGGGTAGGAAGAAGCAAGCATTTTAATATCTTGTTTGATAATATTTCCCCACCAAACAATTGGAAAATAATTGCCTACTGAATATCTTAAAAAATTGCTATCTTGGTGAATTTGAGACTTAGTGATTTGTAATTTATCTTCTCCTTTTTTTATTCGATTAAAATATATGCCCTTTAAATCATCAGGTAAAGCATTATAATTATACAAACTATATTTCTCAGTAGAAGAGTATGATCCTTTTTTCACCCCGATACTTTTCAGTTTAAAATCGGCAATATTAAGAGAGGAAGGAGTATGTAGTTTTATATAATCTCCATTATTAGTAAAAACACCTCCAAAAGGAAAAAGATTCTCAGGTGTTTTTTTGATCCAATTTTTTCCA
>DNNJ01000161.1:0-1246 GCA_003487955.1 Clostridiales bacterium
GTTTAAAATATTTATAATTTTTTGTTCAATTTTGCTATGGTGCTCTTGTAGCTCCAGTAGTGAAAATAATGAAGAAGCTCTTGTAACCATAGATCCATTTCCTTCAGAATTGAAAAATAGATATATTGTGTTTTTTCTTACTAATACGAGTGTTGATCAAGCTGACAGGATGAATACTGGAAAGGATGCTGATAGTAGATACACTTTCGTGGAAGAACTACCCCAGCTATTCGGACCGATTCAAAAGAACAGCCCTTATAAATATGCTTTTGGCCTCCCAGGCCCGATGCTTTTAACCCAATCCGTTGAAGAAATGAGGTATCAGGTTAACAAAGCTTTTGACATTGCTGAAAAGCATAATGTTCCTGTCTATTTTCAACTAGATGACTGCAACAATTATACTACAGAGTTTGGAAGTGGTGTTGATACAAAATTTTACAAAAATCCTGATTGGTGCGAATGGGTGTCTTTCCCAAATGATGGTGAGGAATGGGGAGGAGAATCAAACGGAAGATTACCATACTTTTGGTTTAATTGGGGAGCATGGATGCACGCAGAGGCATTTCCTAGTTTTCAATCACCTGGTTTTAGATACTTTATCGTTAATCAACTCAAAAATGGCGTACTTGAACCATTAATGGAGAGGTATCAGAAACTTAAAGATGATGGTAAAGAATATTTGTTTGCGGGAATGGCTATTGGCTGGGAAACACACATTCCTGACTATTCATCTAGAAATACAATATTAAACGTAAGGTCCGATAATTTACCAATCAATACTTTGAAAGGCGATCAAATGGAAGAGTGGGAAGCAAGCAGTTATGGATATAATTCTCTGCATATTTTAGAAGAAAAGGAATATAATTCACAAAGATTATACACAGTTATTCATGATTATTCAGAATTACTCGCAAAAACTGCTTTTGAAGCAGGTATTCCAAAATTCAAAATTTTCACTCATATTGTTGGTTTTATGTCATATTACACTGATCTTCAAACTACTTTTGCACCTCCAATTTGGACAGCAGTGAACGACTATAGTATTCCAGGATTTACTCTGAGTCCTGTAACATGTAAGTACAATCTTGACATTCTAAAAAAAGAAATTGAAAAAATAGATCCGGATCAAAAGTATTTTGCAAATGCCGAAGGTTATAGTAGAGGTGTTGATGGATCATATTATCAGGCAGATGAATACTTTAGGTCCATGTTTGGTAATGGTGCAGCCTTAGTTACTGTATTCGGT
>DNNJ01000161.1:1456-6270 GCA_003487955.1 Clostridiales bacterium
GCCTTAGTTACTGTATTCGGTTGGGGTAAAGAACCTATTACTTCAAAATATGCAGTTTCTCATAGCAAAGGAAGTGATTTTGTAAAAGCTGCAAAGAAATGGCTTGACATGAAAAACTAAATTAATGTTTAATGATAAACAAATAATACGTATTACTCTCAATTGACTATACTAATTGAATCTTAACTAAACATAAACAGGATAAGACAAATAACATGAAACTTACGTTTAATATGCTACTGATTGGCATAATCATATTACTAATAACCGGATGTACGCAAAATAGCCAAAGGGATTTTAGTCTGATTTCTCAAGAACTGCAGAATGGTTTTATAAATCCTCCCGACACTGTTCAAACAAGTGTTTATTGGTACTGGATTTCAGATAATATTTCAAAAGATGGCGTTATAAAAGATTTGCACGCGATGAAAGATGCAGGTATTAACCGTGCATTCATTAGTAACATAGGCATAGACGGCCTCCCCTATGGTGAAGTGAAAATGTTAAGTGACGAGTGGTGGGAGATAATGCATCTTGCTCTTAAAACAGCAACTGAGTTAGACATAGAGATTGGCATTTTTAACTCACCGGGATGGAGTCAATCAGGAGGCCCGTGGATAGAACCTGAGGAATCAATGAGATATTTTACATCATACAAAACAACGCTGAGTGGACCTGGTAAAATCGAAAAAAAATTAGAACACCCAAATGAAAATTTCCAGGATGTTAAGGTTATTGCTTTTCACTCTGTCACCAACGAAAATTCTACTTTAACAAATCAAAACGCCACAATAAAGTCTTTGCCTGCTGTGTCAAACCTCTCTTTTATAACTGACGGAGATAAGTCAACAGTAATTAATTTTCCTGCAGGAGATGAATTTCAAATTACATTTAAAACAGAAGAACCGTTTATCGCAAGAAGTCTAACGATTCATACTTCTGAAACTCCTTTACTAGCAAATGCACTTTTAGAAGCGAAAGAGCAAAATGGTGATTTTACAACAGTTTCAGAGTTTGTGATAAATCGTTCTAATCCCTCATTACACGTCGGGTTCGAACCTTTTGCACCGGTGGTTATAACTTTACCGGAAATAGATGCAAATGAATTTAGGCTAATCGTTAAAAATGTATCACCTAAAACAGGTTTAGCGGAGGTTGCTTTAAGTTCAATTCCCCGCGTAGAAAGATACAGTGAAAAAACATTGGCAAAAATGCATCCAACCCCTCTACCCTACTGGAATGCATATATGTGGCCCGAACAGCCTGAATCTGCTGAGGAAGGCCTAATATTAAATGAAAATGAAATATTGGATATCACCCAATACATGTCAGATGAGGGCATACTTTCCTGGGATGTCCCCAAGGGAGAATGGACAGTCATGCGTATGGGAATGACTCCGACTGGTGTGACAAACAGCCCTGCTTCTCTGGAAGCAACTGGTCTGGAAGTGGACAAGATGAGCAAAAAATGGGTTGCTGAACATTTTGACCATTTTATTGGAGAGATATTAAGAAAAATACCTGAGGCTGACAGGAAAACATTTAAAGTGGTGGTTCAAGACAGTTATGAAACAGGTGGCCAAAACTTTACCGATGAATTTTTATCAGAGTTCGAAGCTCGATACGGGTATGATCCGATACAATATATCCCTGTTTATGAGGGTTTTGTAGTAAACAGTCAGCTGGAATCAGACCGATTCTTGTGGGATGTGAGAAGAATGGTTGCCGATAAGGTTGCTTATGACTATGTAGGCGGATTACGGGATGTTAGCCACAAACACGGACTTACCACATGGCTGGAAAACTACGGCCACTGGGGATTCCCGGGAGAGTTTTTAATGTACGGTGGCCAATCCGATGAAATCGGA
This sequence comes from Clostridiales bacterium, assembly GCA_003487955.1. Taxonomy (GTDB): domain Bacteria; phylum Bacillota; class Clostridia; order Tissierellales; family Sedimentibacteraceae; genus Sedimentibacter. The sequence continues at coordinate 3,325 of DNNJ01000161.1, forward strand.
GGCGAGTACTGGAGTGAGGGAGAATTGGGTGATATAGAAAACCGCGCTGCAACTTCTGCCGGACACACATACGGAAAAACTAAAATTTCAGCAGAATCAAATACTTCAGGTGGACCTGCATATTCTCGTTATCCCGCAATGATGAAACAACGCACAGACCGTTTTTTTGCAGAAGGAATAAATAACACATTGTTACATGTTTTTATCATGCAGCCATACGAGGATAAAAATCCTGGCTTAAATGCATGGTTTGGAAACGAATTTGATCGAAAAAACAGCTGGTTTTCTCAATTAGATCTTTTCACACAATATCTAAAAAGATCTAACTTCATGCTCCAGCAAGGATTAAATGTAGCAGATGTGGCATATTTTATAGGTGAAGATGCTCCAAAAATGACAGGAATTACCGATCCCTCCCTGCCTGTTGGATATCAATTTGATTATATTAATGCTGAGGTTATTATAAGAGATATGGCTGTTGAGGATGGACTACTTACATTGCCGCACGGAACACAATACAGGGTTTTAGTGCTTCCTAAACAAGAGACAATGCGACCGGAAGTACTTGAGAAGATAAAAGAGCTAATACACAACGGCGCCATAGTAATAGGGCCGCCACCAACATATTCACCAAGCCTTCAGAATCAGCCCGAAGCCGACAATCAGATTAAACAAATGACTGAAGAAATATGGGGTGAAGTTGATGGTGTAAATGTAAAACAGGGAGAGTATGGTAATGGGCTTATAATGAACGGAGTTACAATGGAAGAGGTGTTTGAACTTATCGATTATATACCCGACTGCAGACTCCCTGAGGATAACTCTATCCATTACGGCCACAGAAATATTGATGGAAAAATAGATGTTTACTTTATCTCTAATCAGGCAAATGAAGAAAAAATAATCTATCCTGAGTTTAGAGTAACAGGCATGCAGCCTGAATTATGGGATGCTGCCAAAGGTACAACAAGAATACTTCCGGCATTTGAACAAAGCACAAAATATACTATGGTTCCGATAAAACTGGCACCATATGAAAGCGCTTTTATTGTATTTAGAGACAGAGCCGAAAGTAGCAACATCACGAATATTATCAATAATTACCCTGAACCTGAAATCATTGAGGAGCTGAAAGGGCCATGGAGTGTAACCTTTGACCCCTTATTCAGAGGTCCCACCGAACCGGTGATATTTGAGACGCTTCATGACTGGACCACATCAGCCAATCAATCAATCAAATACTATTCGGGTACTGCAGAATACAGGTGTAATTTCTCAACTTCTGAAGTAAAGGATGGTCTAATCGTTGAGGTCGACTTAGGAAACCTGACCTCAATGGCAAAGGTATATGTAAATGGTAATTACGCAGGAGGGGTTTGGACTTTTCCTTACAAGCTTGATATCACAGATTTTGTAATATTTGGAAAAAATGAACTGTTAATAGAGGTGGTAAACAACTGGATGAATCGACTGATTGGCGACCAAAATCTTCCCGAAAATCAAAGGGAGACCTGGTGTTTTGTGAATCCTTACAATGCCCAGAGCAACCTGCAGCCATCGGGCCTTTTTGGACCTGTAAAAATTCAATCAAAAAAATTTACAACTTGATTAAGTTCTACAATACGAATAACTGCAATAATATTTTTTATCCTTAAAAAGTATCGGTTGCAAGTAATAATTGGTAATCATTCAAATTTAATAAAATGTAATCATGATTAAAAGTAAATTTTATTTATTAAGTCTCATAATCCCAATCTTGCTTTCAAGCTGTTTATCTCAAAATAAGGAGCAAAGAAAAATCGATTCGGATTTATTAAAAATTATTTTTGAAACAGATATTGGCAACGACGTAGATGACGCTATGGCATTGGATATGCTCTATAAATATATAGATATGGGAAAAATCGATCTGCTGTCTGTTATGATTAACAAAGAGGGAGAGTATTCTGCTTTATTTACTAATATAATGAACAATTGGTATGGATATCCCAACATTCCTATTGGCATTGTACATAACGGAGCAGACAGTGAGCATGATGCAACAAATTACGCCAAATGTGTTGTACTGATGAAAAATAATAACAATGAACCTATGTTCCAAAGTTCTCAATTACAATACGCTGTACTAGATGAGGCACATAATCTTTATCGTAAGATTCTGTCCCAGCAACCCGATAGTTCTGTTGTAATTGTTTCAGTAGGTTTCTCTACCAATCTTGCTCGTTTATTGGAGACTTCCGCTGATGAATTCTCGCATCTAAATGGAAAAGAGCTGGTGGCGAAGAAAGTGAAATTCTTATCTACTATGGCAGGCTGTTTCAATAATCCTGATCATCATGAATACAACATTGTGAAAGATATTACTGCAGCGAAAAAAGTCTTTGCAGAATGGCCTACAAAAATAGTAACCTCTCCTTTTGAAGTTGGACTACAGATCAATTATCCGGCTACAAGTATTGAGAATGACTTCGCATGGGCATCTGAACATCCAATGGTGGAAGCATATAAGTGTTACCTGAAAATGCCATATGATCGACCTACCTGGGATCTTACTTCTGTTCTCTATGCAGTAGAAGGTACCTCTTACTTTGATGTATCACCTGCCGGCAAAATTGATGTGACAGATAGAGGATCTACATTTTTCAACATAGATGAAAATGGCAATCACTACTATTTAATGACAGATTCGATACAATCAGAGAATATCAAACAATATTTTATTAATTTGATAAGTAAGAAGCCGGAAAAATTAAAATAAATAGTTTGATTTAAGTACATCATTAATAACAAATTAGTGAATAAAGCATATAGTATGAGTAAGATAGTAGTAATAGGCAGTTCAAATACAGATTTTATTGCAAAAGTAAAAGAGTTTCCCAAAACAGGAGAGACAATCGAAGGAGTATCTTATCTGCAGGCAATGGGTGGCAAAGGTGCCAATCAGGC
>DNNJ01000004.1 GCA_003487955.1 Clostridiales bacterium
GCCTGCTCTTCTGCATCTTCATATCCTTGTCCTGACATAAGAATTCTTCTGTAAATCTCATCTTCCGGTTCCAAGAAGTGAACATCGCCGGTTGCAACTGTTATTTTTCCTGATTTTTCCCCAAAGTTAATAATTTTTTTGTTAATTTCTATAAGCTCTTCAACACTTTTTAATCTTTCATTATTGACCAAAAACATATTGTTGTTAAGAGACTGTATTTCCAAGAAATCATAATAATTGACTATTTCTTCTATTTTTTCATCGCTGTAGCCCTCTAAAACGGCTCTGTAAAGCTCTCCTGACTCACAGGCAGTCCCAAGTATCAAACCTTCTCTTAAATTGTTTAATTTCGATTTTAACAGCCTTGGTTTTTTATAAAAATTATTGATATGTGAATCAGAAACCAAGTTATATAAGTTCTTAAGGCCTGTTTGATTTTTTACAAGAATGTTGATATGGTAAGATTGCTGCTTAACAATATCAATGTCTTCCTTAAGGAGTTCATTTAATTTAGAGACATCAAATATTTCCCTTTCTTTTAACTTATCCAATAGAATAATGAGAAGCTGCCCTGCGGCATTTGCATCATCCACTGCTCTGTGGTGGTTTACAAGGTTTATGCCTAATTTTTTTGTCAAGGTAGAAAGCTTATAATTTTTAACATCTTTAATCAATGCTTTTGACAGCTCCAAAGTATCTAAGGACGACGGTTCATAATTGTCAATAGAAAGTACCTTTACTTTTTCTCTGATAAAACCAACGTCGAATTTAGCATTGTGGGCTACTAAAACACAATCTTTTGCAAAATCCAAAAATGCAGGCAGTGCTTCATCTATTTCAGGTTGCCCCGCAAGCATATTATCTGTTATTGAAGTTAATTCAATTATTTTTGACGGAAGCTTCCTATCAGTATGTACAAATGTTGAAAAGCTGTCAATAACCTTTCTGTTTGAAATTTTCACTGCACCAATTTCGATTATATGGTCATTTTTTGGATTTAAACCGGTAGTTTCTAAATCAAATACGACAAAATCCGAATCCAGATCAATATTCTCACAATTATGAACAATATTGACTGTGTCATTAACCAAGTAACCTTCCATACCATAAATAATTTTAAAATTATCATAAGCGCATTCCATTGCTTCAGGATAACCTTGTACAACACCGTGGTCAGTAATTGCCATTGCCTTGTGACCCCACTGTTTTGCCTTAGCTGCATATTCCTTAAAGCTGTTTATGCCGTCCATTGAGCTCATACCTGTATGCAGGTGAAGTTCAACCCTTTTTTCTTTTGCATTATCCATTCGCTTCATTTCTTCGGTTGCTAACTGCAAGTCTTGGATTTTAACAATTATTTCCTTTTCATAATCATCATATTCCACATTCCCAACAATTTGCAGGTATTTCCCTTTTTCAATTCCTTCCGCCTCAAAATTCTTAGGACAAAAATACTTGCAAATTATTGTATCCGTGGTATCTGTTATACTGAGCGTAATAAGAACGGTGCCTTTTTTCAACTCTCTTTTGTCAATATTTAAAATTCGGCCCTTTATATTAACAACACCTGATTCATTTGTTATATCAGAAATAACTGACAGCGGTATTCTTTCAAAGTCAATTTTTCTTTTTGTTCTTTTTCTGAAACTACCGTTTTGTGTGTTGCTGGCAGGCTTTTTTTCAGAAGAATTATTGTTGATTATTTCTTGACTCTTTTTTAATTCCTCATCAAAAATTTTTTGGGCTGTAATTGCTGCTTCATCTTCAGCCTCTTTATATATTGTTTTTATATTATAGGTTAAATTGTATTCACAAATAAGATTATTGAGCTTTCTTTCTATGTTATTATCAATAAGCTCGTTTATAATAAGTTGATTGTTTGCAATTACAAAAAAACAGTCATCTTTAAATTCAATTTTTATATTATCCTTTGCTTTGGCCAGTATATTTGAACTTTCGTTAATTATGTAAAACATGTTATTTATAATTCTTTCAATATCATGGGCTGCATTATTGCTCAATTTATATTTTATATGTATTTTTGGCTCTATAGCATTGTTATAGTGCTGCTTTATTTTATCTTCAATGTTTTCTATATGATTTAAATCAATGATTTCTTGGCTTAATGCGTGAAATATGACAGTATTATTGTTTTCTGACACTTCAATTCTTTCAATTTTCATACTCTTAAAACCGTTATTAACAAATATATTTTTTAAAAACATAGCCGTCTCCCTTTTCATTCTACTCGATCAGTATAGCAAAATAAGAATTTAAATACAATATGAAAACACAAACAAAAATACAACCCGTAAGGTTGTATTTTATGTTTATATTCTTTTTTATTCTTCTTCTGTTTCCTCACCTATTACTTCAACTTCAGTATCTGTGTCTTCAGCTGTTTCTTCTTCTTCCTCAACAGCTGTTCTCTTAGCTTCAACAATAGAGATTAGAACATGTTCGGGGTCACCTTCCGGAACGATTCCTTCGGGAAATTTCACATCTTTTAAGCATACATTTTGTACTTTGTCAATTTTTGAAACATCAATAACTATGTCATCAGGAATATCCTGAGGCAATCCTTTCACAGTAATTGCATCTGTTTGTCTTAATGCCATTAATTCTTTAAATTCCAAAGCTTCAATTCCTTTAACAGCAATTGATAAAACTACCTTGATTTCTTCGGTTAATGATACTTCTTGAAAATCAACATGCAGCATTGACCCTTTCACAGGTGAAAGTTGAATGTCTTTCACCATTCCGGTGAGCTCCTTGTCTTCCAATGTTATTTTAAATAAAGCATTCCTTCCATAAGTTGATAAGCCTTTTCTCAGTTCATCAGCCTTAATGGTAACTGACACTGAATCCTTTCCTTTGCTGGATATACTTCCCGGCAAATAACCTTCTCTTCTGAGTTGTTTACTTGTTCTGCTATTTGTTTTTACTCTTTTTTCAACACTTAAAGCACCTACTGACATGATTCCTCCTTAGATATGCTATTATTTTATAAACGCTTTGGTTTAAATAGCGATAACGTTAATTGAAATATATTCAATTTCTATTTATAAAGTATACTACATGTTTTATTGCGATGTCAACCTTAGGAGAGTTTATCTATTTCTTCCAATAATCTTTTAACTATATCTTCTTCTTTTACCTTGCCTGTTATTTCACCCCTTTTAAACAATAAGGCTTCTCCTTTTCCCCCTGCAATTCCAATATCCGCTTGTCTTGCTTCTCCGGGTCCGTTAACTGCGCAGCCCATTATTGCAACTGTTATGGGCTTATCAATATTTTTTAAACCTTCCTGAATTTTTGCTGCAAGTTCGATAAGCTGTATTTTAGTCCTGCCACAAGTGGGGCATGTTATATAATTTATTCCGAAATTTCTTAAGTTTAGGCTTTTTAATATTTCTTTTGCAACCTTTACTTCTTCCCTTGGATCATCTGTTAAAGATATCCTTATAGTATCTCCGATACCGTCTGTTAAAAGACTTCCGACGCCGATTGCGGAGCGTATGCTTCCTTCAAATAAAGCTCCTGCATGGGTAATTCCAAGATGAAGAGGATAATTAACTTTTTGTGCCATACTTTTATAAGCGTCAATAGTCATTTTGATATCTGTGCCCTTCATAGAAATTACAATATTATTGTAATCAAGGTCCTCTAAAATATGCACATGTTCCAATGCAGATTCCACCATTCCCTCGGAAGTCGGAACCCCGTTATGCTTTTTTAGTATTTCCTTATGTATACTGCCGGCATTAACACCTATTCTTATTGGAATATTTCTTGGTTTTGCTTGCTCTACAACCTTTTTAACTCTGTCTCTGCTGCCGATATTTCCCGGATTAATCCGTAGTTTATCAATACCGCTTTCAATGCTTTTTAATGCTAATCTATAGTCGAAATGAACATCGGCAACAATTGGTATATGGATTTGTTTTTTTATTTCTTTAATAGCTTCAGCATCCTCATTATCAGCAACTGCAACTCTGATAATTTCGCAACCTGCTTCTTCAAGCTGTAAAATTTGAGCGACTGTCGACTTTACATCTTTGGTGAAAGTATTAGTCATGGACTGTACCGTTATATCTGCACCGTCACCGATTTGAACATTTCCAACCATAACCTTCGAGCTTTGTCTTCTGATTATATTACCCATAATCTTCTATCCTCTCCTTATATTATAAAAGATGAGATTTCGCAGTCTCATTTACCAAAATACTTGCTCCCTTTGGTCGCATATTTTGGGAATTCGTTGCGAAT
>DNNJ01000082.1 GCA_003487955.1 Clostridiales bacterium
ACTTTATTTTAGCGTTTACAGTAACCAGATACAGCATTTTTAATAAAGCTTCATCCGTTGGGAATATGCTCTTACCTTTGGTTACTTTGCGTAGTTGCCGGTGATAACTCTCGATCATATTGGTAGTATAAATAATTTTACGAATCTCGGGTGGATATTTGAAAAAAGTTGATATTTCCGCCCAGTTGTTACGCCAGGAGCGTACGATTAAAGGGTATTTATCGCCCCAGGCAGCCTCAAATTGATTTAATTCTTCCTCTGCTGACGTCTCTGATGAAGCTGTATAAATGGGTTTTAAAGCTGTAGTAATCTTTTTAACATCTTTGTAAGAAACATAACGTATAGAATTTCGTATCTGGTGAACTATACATTTTTGGATTTCTGCCTCCGGATAACAGGCTGCAATGGCATCACTAAATCCGGTCAGATTGTCAACACAGATAATAAGTATATCTTGAACTCCACGGTTTTTTAGCTCGTTTAAAACATTAAGCCAAAATTTGGCTGATTCATTTTCGCCAATCCAGATACCTAAAACATCTTTAATACCATCCAAAACCATATAGGCTGCTTTATTAACGATCTGGCCGTCCTGCTTGACCTTAAAGTGGGCTAAATATTCGGGCGTGCCCGAATACTCGCCCCCGAACCGGACTTGCTCGTCTCCAAGCATCCGGCTCTCCGTTTATCCATAGCTCTCAATTGTTTTGAAGCAGTCTTGACACACTACTAGTGTCTTGCGGCGGATTTCCAGCATTTTTTGCTCCCATGGTGTCGAGCCTGTTAGTTCTTTCAATTTTTTGACTTGATACACCAGAGGATTTTCAGTGGCTATTCCGCATAACTCACACGCATTTGCAAGCAACCGTGTTGCGAGGTTTTTTATCTTCCTGTACTTTTCATAGATTGGTAAAGTGTCCATCTCTATGTATAAAGGAGTTCTTCGTTTCTTAAATCCTTCGTCGTACAGGTACGCTTGCTTAGTTGCTCCACTTTTGGTCGTGTACTCTACCGTAAATTTTCCATTGCAGTTGAACCTGTCGATTATTTTCCCGATTGAGCATCTGTATTTGCTGCTCAGCGTTTTATATAGGCTGTATTCCATGATATATTTATACTTGTTTAATACAGAGACATTGTTTGCCAGACAGTAATAATTGTATAGTCCTCGGATTTCATAATTATAGGTCCGAAGTATTTCCAGGTTTGTTCTATTGACAAGTTCTTTGCGTGGCATTGGCATCCATTGTTCCTTTTGGCCTTTTCTTGTTCTTACTCGCATAACGCCGGTACCCAGAAGTTTAGACAACCATTTTTCTTTGGGGACGTAAAGCTTAACCTTGTCTTTATAGTACTTTCCCTTACGCTTGGTCCCTGCACATATGGCTTCATCTCTGGATATAGTGATTTCATAGCTCAGGAATCTTGCCCTCTTCCGGCCATGGGTGATGAGCGTTTTTTCCTGGGACAGTTGCAGTTTTAGCATTTCAGCGCAATAATTGGTAATATCCAACTTAATCTTTTCTGCGTCTGCTTTACTGCCTATGACACCGCATAACCAGTCGTCGGCATAGCGTGTATATACCAGTCTTTTGTAGTTTCCGTCCATTGGCATGCGCGAGGGTATTTTTTTTGCTTCCTGTTTCATCGCTGCTATCTCATGTTGAGCGTAATTCTTTTCGGCTTCGGTCATTGTACCCCAGTTTTTTCTGTAAACATTTATCTTGTAATTTGCTGCATTGTTTAGGGCGTAATATTCTTTGTTATAGGCCCGCTTTGTACCTGAATTGAAGCTTGCGGCGTATTGCACCAGAAAGTTGTCGAGTTCATTTAGATAGATGTTTGCCAGTATGGGACTGATTACTGAGCCTTGTGCTGCTCCGGAGTAGGTTTGGTTGAATACTCTGTTCTCAAGGTATCCAGCTTTTAAAAATTTCCAGATAAGTGCAATGAAGTACTCGTCCTTGATTCGTTTTCTTAGGATTGAGATGAGAAGGTGATGGTCTATGGCATCAAAACAGCCTTTAATATCTCCTTCGATAAACCATTTCACTCCGGTAAAGTTGTTTTTAATTTGCACTAACGCAGTATGACAGCTTCTATTCGGCCTGAAGCCATGAGAATATCTTGAAAACACCGGTTCGTAGATGCTTTCTAGTATCATGCGGACGACTTCCTGTGCAAGTTTGTCATCTGCCGACGGAATCCCAAGCGGACGTTTTTTGCCGTTCTTCTTAGGTATATACTGTCTCCTGACCGGGTTGGGCGTATAGCTATGGTCTTTTAGCTTTGCAATAAGTTTGTATATTCGTTCTTTTCCCATTCCGCTTAGGGTCTGATTGTCTGTGCCTTTGGTCATGCTTCCCTTGTTTGCATAGATATTTGTGTAGGCCAAAAGGTAAAGATTAGGATTGTACAGATTCCTGTACAGCCGCGTGTAGCTGTAGTGGCTGTTACCTGCTTTGTCGCTAAGAGCCTTTAATACATTTACCGGATTTCTCAATGCATCACGCATCCTTCTGATATTTGTATTAAGAATAAACTGTTCCACTTCGCCATGTAGACGGCTTTCCCGTCTTCGGACTACTATTGGAACTCCGTTGCCATATTGGATGACTCCAACTTAGGCAATCCTCGCTGGGTCTGAATCGAACATAGCTCTGTGTTCTCGGATACCACTTTCGTCATTTGCTGCTAATTGCAGTTGGGAGACAGGGAGCACTTATATACTATCATCCACTTTGACCATATATCCCTGTCACATGGCGTTCATAACCATCTTCCGCCAAGGCTGACGCTATAGCCCCTCTGACTATGGTTCAGGCAGTATAGCTTTTATCCTTATACACAATCTCGTTTTGACACTTAGTCGTCGCATGATGGCTTGTGAACTTGTGCCTTTACCGACATGCTATTGTTACCCATTGGTTTCCCTTAGAGCTTAGTCGGTTAACGACGGGCTTCAGCGCCGAGCCCGCTGCCTTGCTATCGGCAGATTTCTTTTCAGCCCGTGCATCGTTTTTGATGCTTACGAGCGCACGTGGATGGCATCCAGAAAAACGACTGCGTAGATATTTTGTAATGGCCGGTTTTGCCATTCTTTTATCAAGGGCATGATTTTATTGGTAACATTGGATATGAAGGTTGGTGATACCTCTATACCATAAAGGTGCTGAAGATGATCCTGGATCTCCCGGGTGCTTACTCCTTTGGCGTAAAGCGCTATAATTTGATCTTCGATCCCGGTTACACTCTTTTGATGTTTCTTTACAATTAACGGATCAAAATCGCCTTCACGATCACGTGGTACTTGAAGATCTATTTCACCATACTCACTGCGTACAGTCTTTTTGCTGTGACCATTACGCCGGTTAGCGGTCTGCTTATTCTGAGCATCGTTCTTTTCGTAACCCAGGGTGGTATCTAATTCGGCTTCCAGCATTTCCTGGAGAGTCTCAGAGAAGAGATCTTTTAAGACCTTTTGAATATCCTCAGCCGTTTTTAAATTGTTTTCCTTAATGAATTGTTTCAATTCTGAGCGGGGTATTAATCTTTTTTTATCCATAATCATGTCCTGCCTTTCCTTTTTATTTTATATTTGGAAAGAGCAGAAGCACAATTTATTTTACACACTCAAAATTTTTGTCCGATTAATCTTTGCAAATTAGCCTCTGTCTATTGCTTAAATGTATCTAAACTTTTTATGCCCCTTTTTTTTGAACAATCTCTTATAAATATCACTGCTACTTATTAATTCTGTATGAGTACCTTCATCGTCAATAACGCCTTCATTCATGACATATATTTTAGGGAAATCAATAAAACTACTCAAACGATGTGCAACCATTAGTATAGTATGATCTTTCGAAAGTTCATGAATACTTTTCATTATAAAGTATTCAGATTCGCCATCTAAATCTGATGTTATTTCATCAAGTAAAAATATTTTGGAACCTCTTAAGACAGCTCTTGCCACTGATAGCCTTTGCTTTTGTCCACCCGATAGTTTTATCCCCCCCTCTCCTATTAATGTTTCGTATTTGTCTGGTAGCATATCAATATATTTATCAATATAAGCCTTCTTACAGGCATCTTGAATTTCTTCCATTGTTGCCATCGGTTTAGATAACAATAGATTTTCTTTTATCGAAGCATTAAATAAATATGGTTCCTGTCGTATATATGCTATGTTTTCTCTCAAGGACCTTAAGCTAATTTCTTCAATAGGTTTGCCATCTATAATTATTTTTCCATTCTTATGTTCATAAAGCCTGACAATCAAGTTTAACAAAGTACTTTTGCCACAACCATTTAAACCTACTATTGCAGATATTGTATTTGGTTTTATATTTAACGATACATTTTTTATTGTCTCACAACTCGAATTATTATATTTAAATTGCAAATCATTTATTTCAATACTTCCCTGTAATATATTAAACACTGCTTCATCATTGTATTGCTCAATTTCAGCATCTAATAAATAATAAACTCTCTCTAAAGATACAGCAGTTGTTTGAATAAGTATGTTCGCAGCAATTATATTTTGAATAGAATTTAGAAACTTGCTAATATATCCATTAAATGCGATATATGACCCTATCGATAGTTTATCTGAAATAATCAACCATGCTCCGTAGGCGATAATAACCCAATCTGTTATTGTTGTGACGCTAATATTAAGTAATCCAGAGAATGTTGAAGCAATTGTTATTTTCATGTTATTTGCAAAGGTTTGATCTGAATAATTATTAAATCTATTTAATACCAACTTTTCTATTGTTAAACATTTGATTTCTCTAATTGATATTAGCGCTTCTTGCAAGAAACTATAATAATTGTCTCTAATTTTTTTCCCTTCTTGAGAATAATGCTTTATTTTTCTTCCAAATAAATAATATATTAAAAATGTTATAGGAAATGAGAATACTGCTATTAGTGACAAACCTATTGATAATCTTAATACGAAATATCCTGTGACTATGACTGTTGCTATTGATAATACAATATTAAGAAGATCTTCCGTATAAAATTTCGATATAATTGTTGTATCATCTTCAATTCGAGAAATAAATTCTCCTATTTTTATTTGGTCAAATTTTTCTGTCGGCAATCTAACTATTTTGACAAAAAAATCATTTTTTATAGAAAGTGACATTTTATTTTTTAATAGATTATTAAGATAGGTTTCAACAAAACTCAAGGCAGAATTAAATACAAATATCAAAAATAGTATAAATATTATATTAATTACTTCTGTATAATTTTTCATAACAATTGAATCAATAATTTTGCCCATATAAAAAGTTGGTAAAAGTTCTAATATAGTAGTAAGTATTGTAACAATATATAACCATACTAAATATTTTTTTACCGGCTTAATATATGAGAGTGTTCTTTTAAATAAAAATTTTTCATCACTTGATAAAATTTTCATTTTTATCAATGTCTCCAAACCAAAGAATTAATTAAATCTTGTTTCTTTTAAAAGATGGTAACAACAATTCATTTCACTCTCTAATCAGAGAGTGAACGAATTGTCATTAAATACTTCAAAATTACTAAAACGATATAAATCCTTTGAATTCATTTATGGTTTAGTAATTATACTTTACTCCGCCTTTACAATTCCCAGTGCAACTGGTATAACAATTGGTTTCACAAGTACCCTTACAACCATAACAAGTGCCAGTACATGTTAAGGTACAAGCTGCACATAAACATATATTGGGCTCTAATGAGTTGGTGCTATTATTTGTAATTTTGGTATCCAATTTCATATTTTTCACACTCCCATAATTTTTATGAACCTGAAACGCTAATTGAAAGGCAACCAGTACATAAGTTTGTACAATCACCTTTACATCCTACACAAGCACCACATATACACCAGTTAGGAGTTATAGGGTTGGTTTTATCATTATCCAATTTACTATCAAGCTTCATATTCTCACCTCCTCAAAATAGTATTTTTAATATTTCCTTTCTTTTGCCCCCCTTTTTATTAAGTGTTGTAAATTATTTGCTATTATTATCCAAGCAAATATAAATTGCCTTCTGAAAAATCGATCTGATAATAAGCCATTTTATCTTGATCAAGATTATAAACTTTAATAATATTTGCCCACCATTGATCATATTTTTTTTGAGTAGAAGATAAATCTTCAAGTACTTTTTCATACAAATAGCTGTTTTCATTAAACAGTTCATTATTGGTCGATAAAGTCAAGCTTAATGATCTTAATGAATTCATTCTCTCGAAAAGTTTTTCAATTTCATTTTTTTGGGGCTCATTTACCTGAACTATAAATTTTTTTATTTCCATAGTATCAGACTCCTTTTAGCAATTTCGCAAAGTATAGGGATTAACATCCAGATCTTTAATTACTAATTCAACAGGATCGGCATAATCAATGTCTTCAATATTAATCATGTTTGGAACATTAATTTTTTCTGCCTTTAGTTTTTCCAGTAGTAACAAACTCATTTTCCTTTCTAAATGACTTATTTTACATTGCAATGAAGATGGTGTATTAAACTCATTTGTGAACTTTTTGTTTAAATAAATACATCTATTGCATTGAAATGAATCGCATTGTGAACAATATGCTGACTTATGCAATTTAAATATATCTTTATCAATTAATGTTATCCCTTCATCTAAAGAACCTATATCAGACTCAGGTTCATTAAAATAAAAGGCTGGACAAATATAAAATTTACCATTCGGTGCAACGGCAAAATTATAATTACCAAATTCGCAATTATCCATTCTATCCAAATATAGACGATCGGTTATTCTATTTATTTCCTTTGTTTTGCCATTTCTTTTATACTGAAGTATTATATCAACTACTCTTTTAAGTTGTCCTTCATAAAGATCCAAATCAAATGTTTTGTTAAATATCTTAAGATTAATATTTATTCTTGAACTATTAGTTAGCAATTTTTTTATTGACTCCGCAAGATTTATTATGTTATTTTCATTTACATCCCCCTGTGTCACAATAGTT